>JBEGLK010000284.1:0-3160 GCA_041183605.1 Pseudomonadota bacterium | reverse complement strand
GCGTGGGGCTCACCGGCCAGCGCCAGGCACAGTGCGCCCACCTCGGAGGTGCAAAAGTGATCGGCGCGACTGGAGCGGCGCAGGCGGTAGTTGGAGATCTGCTCCGGGTGCAAACTCAGCACCGGAAACTGGTTCAGATAGGGGCTCTTGCGAAACATCTTGCCGGCCTCACTCCAGGTGGCGTCCAGCAGCACAAACAGCGGGCGTTTGGCCGGCTGCCCGTCGGTGGCCGTGTCGGCCAGCAGTGTGGTGACCACGCGCTCAGGCGCCACAAACTCTCCGGGAAACACCACGTAAGGTTGCCATTGCGGGTCGGCCAACAGCAGCAGCAAGTCCGGGTCCACTGAAGTGCGCGCCCAGCCAAAGGCAAAGGTGTCGGCCACCACATCGGCAATCAGCCAGCCGGTGTTGCTGGGCTTGAGTGGCTCGATATCGGCCATCAGCAGGCACATGCCCGCGCGCGTGGGCACATCGGGGCGCAAGGCGCAAAGGCAGTGGCTGTGCATCACCCGGCAACCGGCGCAGCGCTCACTTGGGCCGCCACGGGTGCGAAAAGGTTTGACAGCGCGGGCCAGGCGGGCAGTGCGCAAGCGGGAGACGGCGTGGGTCAAAGGTGTTACTGCTAAGGCGTTAATGATGATGCCCGTGCGCCCCATGCACATGGCCGTGGGCCAGTTCTTCGGGCGATGCGGCGCGCACTTCGGTCACTTTGAGGCTGAAGCGCAGCACCTTGCCGGCCCAGGGGTGGTTGCCGTCGAGCAGCACGGTGTCGCCCTTGATCTTGACCACATGGAACACCTGGTCGCGGCCATCGGCGGTGCGGCCCTGTAACTGGCCGCCCACTTTGACGCCCGGTGGGAAGTCGCGTCGCGGCATGGTTTGCGCCAGGCTCTCGTCGCGCAGGCCGAAGGCATCTTCGGGTTGCAGCAGCAGGTTGGTTTGGTAACCAACCGTCTGGCCGTCCAGCGCGGCCTCGATTTTGGCCAGGGTGTTGCCGTAGCCGCCGTGCAGGTAGGCCATGGGTTCCTTGGCTTCTTCCAGCAGCTTGCCCTGGGCGTCTGCCACTTTGTAGCGCAGGGTCACAACGGTATCTTTTTCGATTTTCATGGGTATGTGGTGAAGTGAATGATTCAGCCACACATTCTCGCCCAATGACGCCGCGGCCGGTTCCAGCCACTTGCTACCATTGCCGGCATGAACCCAATTGTTTGCCCGCGCATTGTGTTGACCACCCTCAACGCGCGTTACATCCACGCCTCGCTGGGCCTGCGTTACCTGCTGGCCAACCTCGACCGCCATGGCGGCGCGGGCCTGCGCGCGTTGACCGTGCTGCGCGAGTACACGATTTCCCGGCCGGCGCAGGAGGTGGTGGCTGACCTGCTGGCCACGCTGGGGTCTGCGGCAGACACGGTACCGCAGATCGTGGGTTTTGGCGTGTACATCTGGAACGTGACCCAAACTACCGAGGTGATCCGTCTGCTCAAGGCCGCGCGGCCCGACCTTAAAGTGGTGCTCGGCGGGCCGGAGGTGAGCCATGAGACCGAGCAGCAGGCCATCACGCAGCTGGCCGATCATGTGATCACCGGCTGGGGCGATGTGAGTTTTGCCAAACTCTGCCGTGCGTTGCTGCACGGCCCGCAGCCGCTCATGAAAATCATTCCCGGCGAGCAGCCGCCGCTGGCCGAGCTGGAACTACCTTATGGCGAATACAGCGACGCCGACCTGGCGCATCGGCTGCTGTACGTGGAGGCCTCGCGCGGCTGCCCGTTCAAGTGCGAGTTTTGCCTGAGCGCGCTTGACAAGACCGCTTGGGCTTTTGATCTGGACCGGGTGCTGGTGGCGCTGGATGACCTGTACCGGCGCGGCGCGCGCACTTTCAAGTTTGTCGATCGCACCTTCAATTTGAAGATCGAGCATTCGGTGCGCATACTGCAGTTTTTTCTGGATCGGATGGCGAGACCGACGACTGAACTTGAACCCTGTGGGGCCGACTTCAGTCGGCCATGGTCGACTGAAGTCGACCCTACAAACGACCCAAAAAACGAACCCACAAAAGGCTCAAGCCCAGACCTCTTTCTCCACTTCGAAGTCATCCCCGACCACCTGCCGGATCGCCTGCGCGCCATGCTGGCGCAGTTCCCGCCGGGTGTACTGCAACTCGAAGTGGGCGTACAGACATTCAACGTGGCCGTGCAGCAAACCATCTCGCGGCGCCAGGACAACGAGGCCACCGAGGCCAACCTGCGCTGGCTGCTGGCACACACCCACGCGCACCTGCATGTCGACCTGATCTTTGGCTTGCCGGGCGAAACGCTGCAGAGTTTTGCCGAAGGTTTTGACCGGCTGCTGGCGATTGGCCCGCATGAGATTCAGCTCGGCATTTTGAAGCGTTTGCGCGGCGCGCCGATTGCTCGCCACAGCGCGCCGCATGGCATGGTTTACGCGAGCGAGCCGCCCTACACCGTGCAGCACACCGGTGTGGTTGATGCCGCCACGCTGCAGCGTTTTGGCCGGCTGGCGCGTTATTGGGAGCTGTTGGCCAACTCCGGTAGATTTGCGCAGACGCTGCCTTTGCTGCTGCACACACCGCCTGCCGACGGTACTGCGGGTAAGTCGCCATTCTGGTGTTTCATGGCGTTCTCTAGCTGGATGTGGCAGCGCCACGGCAGCACCCACCGGCTCACACCCGAGGTGCTGGTGGATGCCCTGTTTGACTACCTCAGCGCGAGCCTTTCGCCGGCCTTGGTGCGCCAGGCCCTGCTGGCAGATTACCTGGCCAGCGGCGCGCGGTCCAACCCCAAGTCACTGCATGGCCTGTTGCCCCGGCTGGCGCCGTCTCCGGCCAAGGCCGCCCTCACGCTGGCCACGCGCCAGGTGCGTCACCGCTCTCCCGCGCCGTTACCATTGCCGTCATGAAAAAGAACACCCTGGCGGCCCACGCGGCCTGCCCATGTGACAGCGGAAAAAGTTATGGCGACTGTTGCGGCCGCTGGCACCTTGGTCTGACACAGGGCGTGCACGCGCACACGCCCGAGGCGCTGATGCGCTCGCGTTACAGCGCCTACGGCTTGGGCCTGATCGACTACCTGCTGGCCACCTGGCACCCGTCCACCTCGCCCGGCGAACTCGAATTGCCACCGCTCAAATGGCTTGGACTGGA
>JBEGLK010000283.1:0-3172 GCA_041183605.1 Pseudomonadota bacterium | reverse complement strand
TCACGAGGAATCAGACATGAGCAAAGAATTATCAACCGCGGAACAGGCGCTGGGCGACGCATCGCGTGACTACCACCGCTTTCCGACCCGCGGCAAGATTTCGGTCAATGCGACCAAGCCTTTGGTGAATCAGCGCGATCTGGCGCTGGCCTACTCGCCCGGCGTCGCCTACCCCTGCCTCGACATCCAGGCCGACCCCGACCGGGCTTATGACTACACCAGCCGCGGCAACCTGGTCGGCGTGGTCACCAATGGCACGGCGGTGCTGGGCCTGGGCGACATCGGACCGCTGGCGGGCAAACCGGTGATGGAGGGCAAGGGCTGCCTGTTCAAGAAATTTGCCGGCATCGATGTATTTGACATCGAACTGGCTGAACGCGACCCCGACAAACTCGTTGAAATCATTGCGGCCCTGGAGCCCACGCTGGGTGGCATCAACCTCGAAGACATCAAGGCGCCCGAGTGTTTTTATATCGAGGAAAAACTCAAGGCCCGCATGGGTATCCCGGTGTTTCACGATGACCAGCACGGCACCGCCATCATCAGCAGCGCAGCACTCATCAACGCCCTCGAACTGGTGGGAAAAAATATCGGTGATGTGAAAGTTGCGGTATCAGGGGCTGGCGCTGCAGCCATCGCCTGCCTGAACGTGATGATTGGCCTGGGCGTGCAGGTCAAGAACGTCTTCATTTGCGACTCCAAGGGCGTGGTTTACAAGGGCCGCCCCGGTGGTTATGACGAGTCCAAAGCCCGCTTCGAGCAAGAAACAAGCGCCCGCACGCTGGCCGATGCGGTCAATGGGGCCGATGTGTTCCTGGGTTGTTCGGCCGCCGGTGTGTTGACGCAGGACATGGTCAAGACCATGGCTGACAAGCCCATCATCCTGGCACTGGCCAATCCCGAACCTGAAATCCGACCGGAGCTGGCCAAGGCTGCACGGCCCGACTGCATCATCGCCACCGGTCGCTCTGACTACCCGAACCAGGTCAACAACGTCCTGTGTTTCCCCTACATCTTCCGCGGTGCACTGGACTGCGGCGCCACCCAGATCACCGAGGCCATGAAACTGGCCTGTGTGCGCGAGATCGCCGAATTGGCCAAGGCCGACATCAGCGAGGAAGTGGCTCATGCCTACGCCGGCCAGGAACTGGCCTTTGGCGTCGACTTCATCATCCCCAAACCCTTCGATTCGCGCCTGATCCTGCGCATCGCACCCGCCGTGGCAGCCGCTGCCGAGGCTTCAGGCGTGGCCAAGCGCCCGATCAAGGACATGGACGCCTACCGCCGCACCCTGTCGCGCTTTGTCTACTCCACCGGCCTGCTGATGGAGCCGGTGTTCAATGCCGCCCGCAATGCACCCGACAGCGCCAAACGGGTGGCCTATGCCGAAGGGGAAGATGAGCGCGTGCTGCGCGCCGCGCAACTCGTGATCGAAGGAGGTCTGGCACGGCCGATCCTGATCGGCCGCCCGGCAGTGATCGAGGCCCGCATCCAGAAGGCTGGCCTGCGCCTGCAACTGGGCCGTGACTTTGACTGCTGCAACCCCGAGGACGACCCGCGCTTTCGCCAGTACTGGGAAACTTACCACCAGATCATGGGCCGTAGCGGCGTCAGCCCGGAGGCGGCAAAAGCCGCGGTGCGCCGCTCCACCACCACCATCGCTGCGCTGATGGTCAAACTCGGTGATGCCGATGCCATGTTGTGCGGATTGCATGGCCGTTTTGACGTGCATCTCGACCATGTGCGCGACATCCTGGGTGTCAAGGCAGGCGCCTCCGGCTTTGCCACGTTGAACGCCCTGATGCTGGAGCAGTTCTCCATTTTTGTGGCCGACACTTATGTCAACGAGGACCCCAGCGCCGAACAACTGGCCGACATTGCCCGCATGGCTGCCGAAGAAGTGCGCCGTTTTGGTATCGCGCCCAAAGTCGCGTTTTTGTCGCACTCCAACTACGGATCTTCCAACCGCGGCTCTGCGCGCAAAATGCGACTGGCACGTGACCTGTTCAAGGCCGCCTGTCCGGATACCGAGTGCGACGGTGAAATGCAAGGTGATGCGGCGCTGTCTGAAGAAATTCGCCACGCCACCCTGCTCGACAACACCCTCAGCGGCTCCGCCAACATCCTGATCTGTCCGACACTGGACTCAGCCAACATCCTGTTCAATGTGCTCAAGATGACCGGCAGCAACGGCCTGACCGTCGGCCCGATCCTGCTCGGTTCGGCTGCCACCGCGCATGTGCTTAACCCGTCCTCCACCGTGCGGCGTGTTGTCAACATGACCGCGCTGGCAGTGGCCGACGTCAGTGCGCTTCACTGAACATTCACGAGAAAAAACATCGTCATTGCTAACGCAGTGACGAAATCAAATAACAAGGCCCTGTGCACCATGCGCGTGCACAGGGCGTTTTTTTGTCGCAGCCCGCCACGCAAGGTCTGGCACCCTTATTGCTCATCGACATGAGCTCACTCAAACTTTTGGAGTTCTCATGTCAAAACGCACTTTTATGAAAACTGCAGCCAGTCTGATCACGGTAGGCTTTCTGGGTCTGGCCCATGCCCAAAGCACCGCCATCAAATTCCAGCTCGACTGGCGCTTCGAGGGCCCCAGCGCACTGTTTTTGACGCCTGCGGCCAAGGGCTACTTCAAGGATGCCAAACTCGACGTGACGGTTGACGCTGGCAATGGTTCGGGCGGTGCCGTGACCCGTGTGGCCTCGGGGGCCTATGACATGGGCTTTGCCGACCTGGCAGCGCTGATGGAATTCCACGCCAACAACCCCGACGCTCCCAACAAGCCTGTCGCCGTGATGATGGTCTACAACGATACGCCGGCGTCTGTCATGGCCTTGAAAAAATCCGGCATCAAAACCCCGGCCGATCTCAATGGAAAAAAGCTGGGCGCGCCCGTCTTTGATGCCGGCCGACGCGCCTTTCCGATATTTGCCAAGGCCAACGCCATCAGCGGCGTGACCTGGACCGCGATGGACCCGCCGCTGCGTGAAACCATGCTGGCGCGCGGTGACATCGACGCCATCACAGGATTTACCTTCACCTCGCTGCTGAACCTGGAGGCGCGCGGCGTCAAGGCCGCCGACGTGGTGGTGTTGCCTTACCCGGCCTTTGGCGTCAAGATGTACGGCAATGCCATCATCGCCTCACCCAAGCTCCT
>JBEGLK010000282.1:0-3178 GCA_041183605.1 Pseudomonadota bacterium | reverse complement strand
GCAGTGCCTGACTCGCTGTTGCCCGGCATTCTGAAAACCGCCCGCTTGGGTTATGACGGCAAGGGCCAGGTGCGCTGCGCTGGCCGTGCCGAGTTGGCGAGCGCCTGGGATCAGTTGAAAAATGTGCCCTGTGTGCTGGAAAAAATGTTGCCGCTGGCTGCCGAATGCTCGGTGATTGTGGCGCGCGGCTGGGATGGCAAGATGGTGCATTTCGCACCGCAGCTCAATTTGCATCGCGAGGGCATCCTGGCGGTGACAGAGGCCTACGCCGGCAATATGGCGCCAGCGCTGGCCGCGCAAGCGGTGGAGGCAGCCAAAAAAATCGCGACTGAACTGAATTATGTGGGTGTCTTGTGTGTTGAATTCTTTGTTTTGACAGCAGGGTCTCCCGAGAGTGAAGCCATTGGTGCGCTGGTGGTCAACGAGATGGCGCCGCGCCCGCATAACAGCGGACACTACACGCTGGATGCCTGTGATGTGTCGCAGTTTGACCTGCAGGTGCGCACTCTGGCGGGTTTGCCCCTGACCCAGCCGCGTCAGCACAGCGCCGCCGTGATGCTCAATTTGCTGGGTGATTTGTGGGTGGATGGCGCGACGCCGCAATGGGACCAGGTGCTGGCTTTGCCCGGTGTTCATCTGCATCTCTACGGCAAGCTGAAAGCCAGCAAGGGCCGGAAAATGGGTCATTTGACGGTCACCGCAGCAACGCCCGAGCAGGCACGGAGCACTGCGCTGGCCGCTGCCGCGGTGCTTGGCATTGCGCAATTTTGAAACGCTTTTTCGCGCGCTCTGCCATGGTCCTGCCGGGTGATAAGTCTGAATCGATAGCGGCTGCCGCGGACTGCATCCGTGCCGGCGGTTTGCTGGGTTTGCCGACCGAAACGGTATACGGCCTGGCCGCCAATGCCGACGACGACTTGGCCGTGGCGCAGATCTTCCAGGCCAAAGGCCGTCCGGCTGACCATCCGCTCATCGTGCATGTGGCGGATGCGAGTGCGGTGGCGCATTACGCCGCGGCCATGCCCGAATTTGCCAGGCTGTTGATCCAAGCCTTCTGGCCCGGCCCGTTGACGTTGATCCTGACGCGTCAGCCCGGGGTGGCCAATGCCGCTGCTGGCGGCAACCCCACGATCGGTCTGCGCTGCCCATCCCATCCGGTGGCGCATGTTTTGCTGACGGCCTTGAAGAAGGGTTCCGTCTGGGGGCTGGCCGCACCCAGTGCCAACCAGTTTGGCCGTGTCAGCCCGACGACGGCCGCCCATGTGCAGGGTGAGTTTGGTGATGACTTGCTGATTCTTGATGGTGGCTCCTGCAGTGTGGGCATCGAGTCCACCATCATCGATTGCACCCGTGGTGCACCCGTGTTGTTGCGGCCGGGTGCCATCACGCCAGAACAGTTGCAGGCGGTGTGTGGTTTGCGCGTGTTGTCGAAAGACGAACTGGTTTCACCGGCCACACCAGTACCCAAGGCCTCGGGCACACTTGATTCGCATTACGCACCGCGGGCGCGGGTTAAGTTGATGACCGCTGGCGACTTGCAGCGCGCGGTGGACATTCTCGGCGCTGAGAAACAGTCTTCGGCCGTGAGCGATTGCCTTCAGGTGGCAGCCTATTCGCGTGCCTTGATGAATCCATCCAGTGAATCGATCCTTTACCGGCGTATGCCGGATGACGCCGCTGCCACTGCGCAACAACTGTTTGCAGTGCTGCGCGAGATGGACGCGCAAGGAGTCAATGAGATTTGGATTGAAACCCCGCCATCAGACCCCGAATGGGATGGGGTGCGGGATAGGCTACAACGGGCAGCGGGCTGACCGCGCCGCCTTGTTGCGGTTGGATCAGCCGGTTTCAGTGGTACTTCAGCTTCATCACCAATATCGCGCTTGCCAGCACCAGTGTGACCAGATTGGCAATCACGACCGGCCAGGCTTCCAGCAGCACGCCATAGATCAACCACATCGCTACGCCCAAGGTGAACGCGCTGTACATGCCCAGCGAGATGCCGCGGACATCCTTGGTGCGAAAAGTGTGGATGGCCTGGGGTAAAAAACTGGCGGTGGTCAGCACGGCGGCAAGGCTGCCGATCAGGTCGGTGAGAGTCATGGTTTTGAAGCGAGTGGGGCGGATGCGCAATCACACATCACTGGGCCGGATTGTCCATCACGACCCAGTCAATCAAGGCGTCCAGCGCCGGGCGAACCGCACCTGCATTGGGGTGATTGACGATCGCCACCAGCACGTAATGCTTGCCGCTGGTCGCATGCACGTAACCCGCCAGTGCCGTCACTTCGCGCAGGCTACCGGTTTTGAGATGGGCGCTGGCGTTGCCGGCCTGGCTGCGTTTGAGGGTGCCGTCCACTCCAACCAATGGCAGCGAAGACATCAATTCAGGCATGGTTGGTAAGGTGTAAGCCACCTGCAGCAATTGCCCCAACTGCTGTGCGCTGATGCGGTTTTTGCGTGACAGGCCTGAGCCATTGTCAATCACCGGCAGGTCGCTGCTGTTGATACGTCGCTGCCACCACTGGCGCACAGCCTCACGGGCTGATTCTGGGGTGGCAGGTGCGGGCAGTCCGAGCGTCAGAAATATCTGCTGTGCCATCACGTTGTTGCTGAATTTGTTGACATCCCGGATCAGTTCTGCCAGTGTTGGCGATGTGATTTCAAACGTTGCTGGACCCTGCGGTGCGGTGCCACTGCGCACAGTGCCGGTCAACGAGCCACCCATGTTGCGCCATAAGCCCGCGATGGCGCGGGCGTTGTAGCTGGCGGGGTCGGCGTAGGCGATGGGCCATGATTTTTCGCCGCAACTCGCAGCGTAACTTCCGTTGAACCGGATGCTCGACGAGTCAGAAAAATCTGCCCGGAGGTTGGCCCGGTAATCGCCACAGGCGCCGTTAGTGCCAGGTTTGCCGGAATTCAGAGCTACGCTGGTCTGCAACTGCACGCCCCAAAGCGGTGGGTCATATTGCACGCGGGCGATGTTGGCCAGCGGGTCTGGCGCAAACGTCATCACAACGGATTTGAAGTTGATCAGCAAGGCATCAGGGGCGGCGTTGTAGGGTCGCAATGGCTCGCCATCAAATTCGGCGGGGTCGGTGGCTGGCAGTTTGAAAGCGCCGTTGTCCAGGACGATGTCGCCGGCAATGGTATGAATGCCCAAACCCTGCAAACGACG
>JBEGLK010000281.1:0-3181 GCA_041183605.1 Pseudomonadota bacterium | reverse complement strand
GCAGGGTGATGCCGCCCTGTCTGAAGAGATTCGCCACGCCACGTTGCTTGACAACACGCTGAGTGGTGCTGCCAATATCCTGATCTGCCCCAATCTGGATTCGGCCAACATCCTTTTCAATGTGCTCAAGATGACCGGCAGCAATGGGCTGACCGTCGGCCCGATCCTGCTCGGTTCGGCTGCCACCGCGCATGTGCTTAACCCGTCCTCCACCGTGCGCCGTGTCGTCAACATGACCGCGCTGGCAGTGGCCGACGTCAGCGCGCTGCACTGAACACCCCGCCCCTGACCGGGGCCGGAGCAACACAGGAACGCCCTGCGCACCATGCGAGTGCACAGGGCGTTTGTATTTGTGGCAACCTGCAGGTGCAGCCTGGCACCTTTATTGCTGCTTGACATGCACCAACGCACACTTTTGGAGTTGTCATGTCAAAACGCTTTTTCCTGAAAACTGCAGCCGGCCTGGCCACTGTTGGCTTCCTGGGCCTGGCCCAAGCCCAAACCCCCATCAAATTCCAGCTCGACTGGCGCTTCGAGGGCCCCAGCGCACTGTTTTTAACGCCCGTGGCCAAGGGTTATTTCAAGGATGCCAAGCTGGATGTGACAGTTGACGCCGGCAATGGTTCGGGTGGTGCCGTGACCCGCGTGGCCTCGGGCGCTTACGACATGGGCTTTGCCGACTTGGCCGCCCTGATGGAATTCCACGCCAACAACCCCGACGCGCCCAACAAACCTGTCGCCGTGATGATGGTCTACAACGACACGCCGGCCTCGGTCATGGCCTTGAAGAAATCCGGCATCAAAACCCCCGCCGATCTCAATGGAAAAAAGCTGGGCGCGCCCGTTTTTGATGCCGGTCGACGTGCCTTTCCGATATTTGCCAAGGCCAACGCCATCAGCGGCGTGACTTGGACCGCCATGGACCCGCCGCTGCGTGAAACCATGCTGGCGCGCGGTGACATCGATGCCATCACTGGTTTTACCTTCACCTCGTTGCTGAACCTGGAGGCGCGCGGCGTCAAGGCAGCCGACGTGGTGGTGTTGCCTTACCCGGCCTTTGGCGTCAAGATGTACGGCAATGCCATCATCGCCTCACCCAAGCTCCTGAAGGACAACCCGGAGGCCGTCAAGGCCTTTCTGGTCGCTTTTGCCAAGGGTGCCAAGCAGGTGATGGCCAACCCGGGTGCCGCCATCGAAGACGTCAAGGCGCGCGACGGCATTGTCAACGTGGCGCTGGAAACCCGCCGCCTGCAACTGGCTATCGACACCACGATCAACAGCCCGAACGCCCGCGCCGAGGGATTTGGTCAGGTCAACGGCCCGCGCCTGGCGCTAATGGCCTCCCAGGTCTCGGACGCCTTTGCCACCAAAACCCGCGTCAACCCGGATGCGGTCTGGAATGGCAGTTATTTGCCAGGCAAAGCGGTGCTGGACGTGTTGCCGAAGAAATAGGCCATGATGGAAAAACCACCCAGCCCCTGGTTTGTCGACTTCTCGGACGTCTGGCTGGCCTACAACGACGAACTGCTGGCGCAAAACCAGTTTGCCGTCGAAGCCATCGACATGAAGGTCCGCCAGGGCGAGTTCATCGCGATTGTTGGCCCCTCAGGTTGTGGCAAATCAACCTTCATGAAGCTGGCCACCGGTTTGAAAATGCCCTCGATGGGCAAGATTCACATTGACCAGCAGCCGGTCACCGGCCCCCTCAAAATCTCCGGCATGGCGTTTCAGGCGTCGTCATTGCTACCCTGGCGCACCACCTTGGACAACGTGTTGTTGCCGCTCGAAATCGTGGAGCCCTACCGCAGCAACTTCAAAGCCAAACGCAAGGAATACGAGGAACGCGCCCGGTTGTTATTGCAAAAAGTTGGCCTGGGCGGTTATGAAGACAAATTCCCCTGGCAACTCTCGGGAGGCATGCAGCAGCGCGCCAGTATCTGCCGCGCACTGATTCACGAGCCCAAGATGCTGCTGCTCGACGAGCCCTTTGGCGCCCTCGACGCCTTCACCCGCGAGGAACTCTGGTGCACCCTGCGTGACCTCTGGACCGAACAACAGTTCAACGTGATCCTGGTCACCCACGACCTGCGCGAATCGGTTTTTCTGGCTGACACCGTGTATGTGATGAGCAAGAGCCCGGGGCGTTTTGTGGTCAAGCGCGAGATCGATCTGCCACGCCCGCGCGATCTGGAAATCACCTACACCAAGGAATTCAGCGACATCGTGCACGAATTGCGCGGCCACATTGGTGCCATGCGCCATGCTGGTGCAAACGCCCATCCATAAGGCAAGGCCATGAACAAAAAACAAATGGAACTCTGGTCGCCCTGGCTGCTGCTGACATCCGTGCTGGTGTTGTGGCAAGTGCTGTGCTCAGCCTTCAACGTTTCGGAATTCATCTTTCCAAGCCCCTGGCGCATCGGGACCCAATTCTGGGAGTTTCGCGACACGATTGCGGGCCACGCCTGGCGTACCTTCTGGGTCACCATGGTCGGCTTTGGCCTGGCCATTGTGGTGGGTGTGTTGCTGGGTTTTGTCATTGGCAGCTCACGCTTGGCCTATGCCGCCATGTACCCGCTGATGACCGCGTTCAACGCCCTGCCCAAAGCCGCATTTGTGCCGATCCTGGTGGTGTGGTTTGGCATTGGTGTGGGGCCGGCCATCCTCACGGCTTTTCTGATCAGCTTTTTCCCGATCACGGTCAATATTGCCACCGGCCTGGCCACGCTGGAGCCAGAACTCGAGGACGTGTTGCGCGTGCTTGGCGCCAAACGCTGGGATGTGCTGGTGAAAGTGGGCCTGCCACGCGCCATGCCTTACTTCTACGGCTCGCTCAAGATCGCCATCACGCTGGCCTTTGTCGGCACCACGGTGTCCGAAATGACCGCGGCCAACGAGGGCATTGGTTACCTGCTGATTTCGGCAGGCTCAAGCATGCAGATGGGCCTGGCTTTTGCCGGCCTGGTGGTGGTCGGCGCCATGGCCATGGTAATGTACGAGCTGTTCAGCGCGATTGAAAAACACACCACGGCCTGGGCGCATCGTGGCTCGCAAGGCCATTGACCTGTATGGCAAACTCGCGCGATGACCTGGCACGCCAAACTCAACATTGATTACCAAGACGAATCAACCCGCACGGTAGCACGCCACGAGCACACCGGGCCGCTGCGGGTATTGCAAA
>JBEGLK010000280.1:0-3559 GCA_041183605.1 Pseudomonadota bacterium | reverse complement strand
GTGGTGTGGTCCAGCAGCGGCACGTGTCCGAAAGCCAGCTGCGCGTCAAGTAGTGTGATAAGTGCCATGTGGCGCGCATTATCCCCTGCCCTGTGCGCCCTCCAGGGTGACTCAGCTCAGCAAGGCGTCGGCGGGCACATGGGGGTAGCCTAGCGTGTTCGCCACTGCCTCAAAGGTCACCTGGCCGTGCGCCACATTCAACCCGTTTTTGAGATGCGGGTTGTCGCGCATGGCCTGCTGCCAGCCTTTGTCGGCCAGCGTCACGGCGTGGGTGATGGTGGCGTTGTTGAGGGCAAAGGTGCTGGTGCGCGCCACCGCGCCAGGCATGTTGGCCACGCAGTAATGCACCACACCGTCGACGACAAAGGTCGGCTCGGGCTCGGCATGGGTGGTTGGGCGTGAGGTCTCGAAGCAGCCCCCCTGGTCAATCGCCACATCCACCACCACGGCCCCCTGTTTCATGTTGGCCACCATGCTGCGCGTGACCAGCTTGGGTGCAGCGGCGCCCGGAATCAGCACGCCGCCCACCACCAGATCGGCATCGAGCACCGCTTCTTCCACGCTGTGCGCGGTGGAATACAGGGTGTGGATGCGGTTGCCAAACACCAGGTCAAGCTGACGCAGCCGGTCCACGTTTTTATCGAGCACGGTCACGCGGGCACCCATGCCAACCGACATCTGCAAGGCGTTTGTGCCCACCACCCCGGCGCCCAGGATCACCACATGGGCGGCCGGCACACCGGGCACACCACCCAGCAACACACCCATGCCGCCGTGGGATTTTTCCAGATGCGTGGCACCGGCCTGCACCGCCATGCGCCCCGCCACCTCGCTCATCGGCGCCAGCAGCGGCAGGCCACCACCGGGGCCGGTGATGGTTTCGTAGGCAATACACACCGCCCCCGACTTGACCAAGGCCGCAGTTTGCGCCGGGTCGGGCGCCAGGTGCAGGTAGGTGTACAAAATCTGCCCCGGCCGCAGCATGGCGCACTCCTGGGGCTGCGGCTCCTTCACCTTGACAATCATCTCGGCCAACGCAAAAACCTGCGCCGCGTCCTGCGCCAGCGTGGCGCCCGCAACCAGGTACTGCGCGTCGCTCAAGCCAATCGCCGCGCCAGCACCGCTCTGCACCAGCACCTGGTGCCCGTGCACACAAAGCTCACGCACGCTGGCCGGGGTCAGGCCGACGCGGTATTCGTTGTTCTTGATTTCCCTGGGCAATCCGATCAGCATGGCAAGCTCCTGATGATGGAAAACCCGAAGTGTGCGGCAAACGGCCCGACAATGCCCCCCTGTTTGTCAACACCCGTTCAAATTGTGCCTTCCACGCCACCACCCGTTGCCCCATCACCACCGTCACGCCCGCGCTGGCTGCGCTGGATCTGGTTGATCTGCGGCACCCTGTGCTTGCTGCTGGGCGTGATTGGCATCGTGCTGCCGCTGCTGCCCACCACACCTTTCGTGTTGCTGGCCGCCTACTTTTATTCCCTCGGAAGCGCGCGTTACGAGCAATGGTTATTGAACCACCCCCACTTCGGCCCGATGGTGCAGGACTGGCGCAAGCAGCGCGCCATCCCGCTGCGCGCCAAACAGGTGGCCTGGGGCACCATGACCGTCAGCTCGCTGATCGCCTGGTGGTTCATGCCGCCGGCTATCAACTGGGTGCCCGGCGCCTGCTGTGCGCTGGTGGCGCTCTGGATGTGGCGCCTGCCGACGTCTGACAGGCGCTGAGCCGTTCACACTGACACCGGAGGCTTGCGCCAATTTTCAGCTTTTAGCTTGCATAGCGATGAGCTGGGCCGCTTGAAGAGTACCCATCACTTCGATTCCGTCTTTCATTGGGTAGGATTGCGCGACGGGCGCCACCAGCAATTTGCGCGAAGCGCTCAAATCATTGGCAGCCGTGTAGAAGCCTTTTGACACGGTGGGTGCAGAGGACCGTTTGATTTCAATCACCCAGGTCTGGCTGTTTCGAAACTCCAAAACCAGGTCAACTTCTGCGCCATTGCTGGTCCTGTAAAAGCTGGCCTGCGCACTTGGTGCAGCGTTAATGAGCTGCTCAAGCACAAAACCTTCCCAACTTGACCCGGCCACCGGATGGCTCAGCACCGCATCAAGATCCTGCAATCCAAGCATGGCGTGAACGAGTCCACTGTCACGCACGTACACCTTTGGGGATCGAACCAGGCGTTTGCCCACGTTGCCGCTCCAAGCCGGAAGTCGCCTCACCAACATCAAATCACAAAGAAGGTCAACATAGCGGCCGACCGTTTGACCGCTGATGGCAAGTGCCGAGGCGAGCTTGGCCTGATCGAGTAATTCACCCTGGTTGTGGGCCAGCATGGTCCATAAACGGCGCAGGGTGGTGGCCGGAATCCTCGGTCCAAGTGCCGGAATATCCTTGTCCAAATAAGTCGTGATGAAAACCTCGCGCCAGGTGAGACTGGTGGCGTCATTGCTGGCCAGCCATGCCAACGGGAATCCGCCACGCACCCACAGGGCGTTCATGTCAGCTGCGCTAACACCTTCGTGGAACACCTCCCTGGCTTGGAATGGCGTCAGTTCAAGCTGTGCCACCCGCCCTGCCAGACTTTCACTCGACTGTTGAAGCAGGACACCCGAAGCAGACCCCAGTAACAGAAATTGACCGGCGGATTCACCCTGGCGACGACGTTGATCGATCACTCCCCGCAAGATGCTAAAAATCCCCGGCAGTCGCTGAACCTCGTCCAGGATCACCAACTGATTGGGATGCGCCAGGAAAAAAGCCTCGGGATCATCGAGCTGTCTTTGCGCAGAGGGGAGCTCAAGATCCAGGTAGACGGCATCGGGACGAATGCCTTTTTGGGCGAAGGCAAGCGTGGTCTTGCCTACCTGGCGTGGCCCGAGCAGGGCGACTGCCGGAAACTGGGCAAGCAGGTCGTTTAACCGCTGATGGATGATTCGCTCAAACATCAATGCATTCTATCCATCAATTGGAATAATTGCATGGTTTATAAATCACAAGACGCCTTGGCCAGCCATTGAATTTTGTTTTAAGCCAGCTTAGCGACTGCTCGGAAAACTGAAAACCGTGCCCTCACGCACGCCCGCACTCGGCCAACGCTGGGTGATGGTCTTGCGCTTGGTATAAAAACGCACGGCGTCCGGGCCGTAGGCATGCAGGTCGCCAAACAGACTGCGTTTCCATCCGCCAAACGAGTGGTAAGCCACCGGCACCGGCAGCGACACATTGACGCCGACCATGCCGACCTGGATGTTGTCGGTGAAATAACGTGCGGCTTCACCATCACGGGTGAAGATGCAGGTGCCGTTGCCGTACTCGTGGGCATCGATCAGGTCCATCGCTTCCTGCAGCGTCTTGACCCGCACCACACCCAGCACCGGACCAAAAATTTCCTCCTGGTAAATCACCATGCCGGGCTTGACCTGGTCAAACAGGCAGGGCCCCATGAAGTAGCCTGCCTCATGACCGGGCACACTGACATTTCGGCCGTCCACCACCAGGTTGGCGCCCTCCTTGACGCCCTGGTCGACATAAGCCTTGACCTTCTCGAAA
>JBEGLK010000279.1:0-7893 GCA_041183605.1 Pseudomonadota bacterium | reverse complement strand
TCAGGTGCAAAGGGTGAAAAGGTTGGGCTCCCGTAGGGCATTGAGGTGTGAAACGCCATGTGACCTTCGGCGTCCACCAAGGTGATGGCCCGATAGGAGGGCGTTTGTTTCAGCATACGACCAGAAAAGTCGTACAAACCTCGTTCGTCACCCAGAGCTGCTGCGTCTGACTGTGCCAGGGTGTTCAGGGTGACCGAAGCAGCCTCCAGACGGCCATTCAATATCAGCGCCACACCTTGGGTACGGCGGCGTAGTTCGCGCAGCATGGACTGCTCGTCCCGTTCGCTAACCTGCCCGATGGCATAGATTGAAAAGAGCACTACCGGAATGAGTGCCACCATTACCAAGAGGATCAACCAAGTGCGAATACTTGGTCGCAGCTTGTCTTTGAGACCCATGGGTACCCTCCCATTTCATGCTATTTTCTACATATTAACAGCATATGCCGTTAATGATTGACAAATATCAAGTTTGGATCAGCACGGCCCAGTGGTCGTGGGTTCATGCCCTGGGCTTTGATTCAGTTTATGGCAATGGCACGGAAATCGTTGATGTTGGTAAACGTGGGAGTAGCAGCAATGAGGGCAGACGCCAAATTCAGGAAAGTGGCGCTGTCGTTGTGATCCATGGCCTGACGTGCAGCCTGCCCGGCAGCACTGACCGCCTGCAGCGTGTCTGGCCCCATCCAGGCGCCTGCAGCGCCAGAGCGGCCATCCAGACCATCGGTCCCTGCTGACAGCGCGAAGATTCTGTCTGCGCCCGATCGCCCCTCGAGTGCCAGGGCCATGGCCAGCACGAACTCGGTGTTGCGCCCGCCGCGGCCATCGCCTCGGACAGTGACGGTCGCTTCACCACCTGAAAGCAGAATGCAGGGTGCACTGAAAGGCTGATCGCGCTGGGCTACCGACAAGGCCAGGGCAGCATGGGCCTTGGCCAGTTCACGTGCCTCACCTTCCATGGCGTCTGACAGGATGTGGCAGGCCCAGCCCTCGCTTTGCGCCAGTTGTGCGGCGGCCTGCAAGCCGGTCCAGGCTGAGGCAATCAGGTGGTGGCTATGTCCCGCCAGTCGGGCATCGTCGGGTTTCACTGATTCCCAGAGGCCAGCTTCCAGCGCCTGAATCACCGAGGGCCGGGTGGCAACTTCGTACCTTTGCAAAATTTCGAGTGCATCGGCGCAGGTGCTGGTGTCCGGCAGGGTCGGGCCCGACGCAATCAGTGCCGGATCGTCCCCGGGAATGTCCGAGATCAGCAGTGTCACCACCCGCGCCGGAAAGGCAGCCGCCGCCAGGCGACCGCCCTTGATGGCGGACAGGTGGCGCCGAACCGTGTTGATTTCGTTGATGGGCGCCCCGCGCAATAACAGGGCACGCGTCACTTCCTGCTTGTCCTCGAGTGTGAGTCCTTGCGCGGGCAGCGCACACAGGGCCGAGCCTCCACCCGATACCAGAGTTATCACGAGGTCGTCTGGCGTCAGACCCGCGACCGCCTGCATCAACGTCTTGGCGCCATCCACGCTACTTTGGTCGGGCACCGGGTGGGAGCCCACCATCACCTGGATATGTCGAAGCGGGAGTGCGGCCCCGGTCGGCACCACCACCACACCGCTTAATGGCCCCTGCCAATGGGCTTCCACTGCTTTGGCCATGGCTGCGGCAGCCTTGCCAACCCCAACCACCACGGTGCGACCTTTGGGTGGTTCAGGCAGATGCCTGGCAACACACATATCCGGCTGGGCGCTCGCCACGGCAGCGTCGTACATGCGGCGCAGCAGGCCACTCACATGGGCGGTGCGCAATATTCCGTTGCTCGACATAGGGGTTTGGCTTAAGCCGGGTTGGCACAGTGGCCGCCACGCCCCAAGCCAAAGTGAGACGCGACACCGTTCACCACCAGCATGCCCATGGCCGAGCGCACCTCTTGTGTGGCACTGCCGATGTGGGGCAGCAAGGTGGTGTGTGGCAAGGTCAGCCAGCGCGGATCAATCTTGGGTTCGTTGCGGTAAACATCCATCGCGATGCCCGACAGCCGGCCCGTGGCCATGTGCGCAAACAGGGCGTCCTCGTCGACCAGGTCTCCTCTGGCCACGTTCACCAGCATGGCGTTTTGTGGCAACAGCGCCAGACGATGGGCGTTGATCGCACCTTTCAGTTCCGGCGCAGAGGGTGCACAAATGCACAACACGTCGCTGTTGGCCATGAGCGCGTCCAGCGTGGCGTGATAAGTTGCACCTAAGGCCTGGCCTGGCCGGAGTTCCGAGCGGTTGTGGTAGTGGATGGACAGGCCAAAAGGCCGTGCCCGGGCCGCAATCGCCTGGCCAATGCGACCCATGCCAAAGATGCCCAGACGCAAGCCTTGCAGGGACCGGCCGAGCATGGAAGTGGGTGCCCATCGGCCCCAGCGGCCATCGCGCAGCGTTTTTTCGGCGGCGGTGGTGTCGCGTGCCGCGCCAATGATCAAAAACAAGGCGAGATCGGCGACCGCTTCAGTCAGCACATCCGGTGTGTGGAAAACGCGCAAGTTCTTGGCACTTGCCGCCTTCAGGTCAACATGGTCCGTGCCCACCGAGTAGGTGCCCAGCACCTTCACCGATGCCGGCAAGGCGGCAATGGTGGCTGCGTCCAGCTTGTCACCCGGCATGACCACCAGCGCGTCCATGCCCGCAACCCGCTCAAGCAGCTGCGCTCCGATGGGTGTGGCTTCCTGCCAGATGCTCAGGTCAAAAAAACTTTGAGCGTAGGCTTTTACATTTTCAGGCGGAATGCCTGTCATGAGAAGGCGGGGAAGGGGGATTTGTGGTGATGTTGTTTTCATGACTTGAGGAGTGGGAGCCATGATATCGATTTTTGGATGATTCATGCACCAGTCTGTCTCGGGATTCAATGGACTTCGTTGATGATTAAACGATGCATCTTATTGCGTCGCACGAAAGGCAGAATTCCGCTACGATCCACTTCCCAATGTTTAAAAGGCGGGAATATGAGCGAACACATGCACTACCGGTCTTTGTCCCAGGCACCCATTTCTCCAATGGGTTGTTACCTTCTGGAAGCATTCAATCCCCCTGCGGTCAAAGCCGATTCGGAGGCGATTTTGGTCCCGGGTGCCACCCGCCACCATTGGTGCTGACGCCTTGCTGGAAGAGGCCAATCACTCGATGCTGGTTCGCGGCGTGCGTTTGTTGTTGGTGGTCGGACCCGGTAACCGGATTGACGGTCTCATTACTTCAGTGGATGTACTTGGCGAGAAACCGGTGTTGGTGGCCCAAAAATCCCGCTCCAGGCGCAGCGAGTTGCGTGTGCTTGACGTCATGGTTCCGGTGGACAAGGTGGAAGCGTTGACCATCGAAGACGTCAGGAAGGCCAGTGTCGGCAACATTGTTGCCACACTGAAGTCCCATAGCCGAGCGCACGCGATTGTGGTCGGGCAGGGGCAGGATGGCAAGCAGTCATTGCTGGGCATATTTTCAGCATCCCAGATTGCCCGTCAGTTGGGTGTACAAATCCACACCAGCGAGATGGCGAGAACTTTTGCCGAGATCGAGGCTGTGATCGCCGGCGTCTGATTCAAGTCGAACTCTTGAGCTTGGCCACAAAGCCTTTAAGTGCCTGACTGGCTGCGTCGGGCAGTAATTCCCAGTATTTTTCTGGCGAGACCGTGCCTGGGTAAATCTTGATTTTTTCGCCCATCATCGCGCGCATCACGTTCGGGTGTTTCACTTCCTCCACCGTGCTGTCAATAGGGCCGGGGATCAGGTAAGGTTCACTGAGAACGAGCTTGGCATAGTCGCCGTTGTTACCCACCGCAATACGGGTCAGGCGATTGCCGAGACGCAGTCCGGGCTCTATACCCTGACGGCTAAAACCGCTACCCCAAAAGCTCGATGATGTCACCTGTACATGGGCCAGCGGCACATACACGCGCACATGTAAGGTCGCGGCGTTCAACTCCTTTTGAACATCCTTGTCGTAGTAGGCCCAGTTGGTGGTGTAGAGGCCCATCCTCCCCGAAAATGTCAGTGTCGGATCGTTGACGTTGGAGCCAAACCGGCCGGTGCTCAAGTGGTCGAATTTGTCACCCAGGACCAAAGGTATGCCTGGCGGCGTGTAGAAGACGCTGGTGATGGCGCCCGCGCCATTGCCTTTTTCTGCCTCGGCTTCTTCCTTGCGGGGCGTCTTGGGTGCGTTGGCCAGGTAGTCCTTGTAGGCTTTGCTGGTGGCGAGTTGCTCCGCCGACACCACGTCGAAACCGGCTGCCTGCAAGTCAGTCAACAAACCCTTGTAGAGTTGGTCTGTGGTACTTTGCATCTTCTCGGGATCAAGGGCGTCGGCAATATTGAATCCACCCCCCTGTCCCGCGGTCTGCCGAATGCCCGTGCCAATGAACGATCCGCCTGTTCCTTTCATGCCATACCCTGCACCGCCCGAGGTGTAGGAGGTGTCCCATACCTGTGAAGTCACGTATTGAACTGTGAAGGACGTCACTGCCACACGCTTGATCCCCTTCAGTGTTGCCGCATCAACGGTTTCAATCACTGGGTTGCCAAAATCGGCCGCTTGCACATGGGGGGCAAGCACCGCCAAACAAGCCATCGAAATCAAAGCACCAAAACGAACTCCCATCTTGTAAACCTCCTTAAGTGATATGAATTGACAGGTGCGCCCTGCTTGCTCTAGCGGCTTTTCAGGCATACCCGAGCAGAATATTAGCCGAATGAATGCAAATTCATGCGCCAACATGGGCTAGATGTTGCGCGCCGAGGTGAAAACCATGAATACACACCACTTGGGGCGGTCAGGTGCAAAGCTATTCAGCAAGCGCACTGTCAGTCGTGACCTGAAGCCACTGTTTACAGAAGCAGCGTCAGGAGGCGTTGATCCCTTCCGTTATCGCGGGTGCTTTTGAGATCGCTGAGTTGACCAAGGTGACGCTTGCATTACGCCACCCGGTGGATTCGATGCTGCAATAATAGGTTTGTCAAAATTGGTTAATTCAAACGGGAGTTCTAAATGCTCAAAGGCAAAACCGCCCTTATCACCGGCTCAACGCTCTTGCAAGCCAGGGCGCCAACATCGTCCTGAACGGCTTTGGCGATGTTGAAGGTCCAATATCCGAAGTGCAGGCTTTGGGCGTCAAGGTGGCCTACCACGGCGCCGATATGAGCAAGCCGGCTGAGATTGAGGACATGATGAAGTTCGCGGCCATGCAGTTTGGCAGGGTCGACATCCTGGTGAACAACGCGGGCATCCAGCACGTGGCGCCAGTTCAGGATTTCCCGCCAGAAAAATGGGACGCCGTCATTGCCGTCAATCTTTCCAGCGCTTTCCACGCAACGCGCCTGGCCCTTCCAGCGATGCAGGCGGCAAATTGGGGGCGCATTATCAACATGTCATCGGTGCAGGGCTTGGTTGCCAGGCTTCACAGGGCAGCCTACGTCACCGCCAAGCACGGCCTGATCGGTTTCACCAAGGTGGTCGCGCTGGAAAACGCCACCACTGGCGTGACCTGTAACGCGATCTGTCCGAGCTGGGTGCTGACCCGGCCCGTGCGAGAGGGACTGGAAGCCAGGGCTGCAGCCGCGGGCATTGGCTTTGACGAGGCAGCGAAGCTGCTGCTATCCGAGGGTCAACCTTCATTGCAATTCACGACGCCGGACGAAATTGGTCAGCTTGCGGTGTTCTTTTGCTCTCCGGCCGGGAACAACGTGCGCGGCGTTGCTTGGAACATGGATGGTGGCTGGACCGCACAGTAAGCCGCGAGGGTATGGAAAGTCAAGGCGCGGCACCCTCGGTGGAACGTACCGAAGATTGGCCGCGATACCCACCAGGTATAGGCTGCTTGAATCGGTAATGAATGCGGAAAGCAGCCTAGCTGGGGCTGGCAATATTGTGGCTAGGTAAGCTTTGGTTATCTAGTTTCGCGATCCCGGCAGGTTTCAATCAAGATTGTTCTCTCTGATATGAGGCAGTTTTTTCTTGGCTATCTGACTCGATCATCAAGGAGAAGCTGTTTACATTAAAGTTGGCTGGTGTTTCACTGCGTTGTGGATGCATATTTTTTTGCGTTTGCCGCTGACACACCAGCACGCAGACCAAGCAAATAGCTGTCCACACCAAACCCGCAGATCTGGCCCATGACGATTTCCGGAATTCTTCCCGTGCATGGATGTTGGACATGTGCAGTTCGACGATGGGACAGGTCAGAATGGCAAGTGCGTCACGAATGCCATAAGAGTAGTGCGTCCAGGCACCGGCATTGATCAGCACAGCATCGACGCCATCCTTGTAGCCCTGGTGGATGCGTTCACACATTTCGCCTTCGCAGTTGGTCTGGAAAGCCTCGATCTCGACACCCAACTCCTTGCCTAGAGTGACCAGAGAAGCGTTGATCTCGTCGAGTGTGATGGTGCCGTATTGTTTGGGATCACGCTTGCCAAACATGTTGTGGTTGATACCGTGCAGCATGAGAATTTTCATGGGATTCCTTTCGATGGTGGTTTGAGAATTGGAACTTGACGAGATTAGACCAATGGCACGGTGAGATGCTTGATCATTTTCTGGGTATCTGGACGCACGCCTCGCCACCAGGCGAAGGCCTCAGCCGCCTGCTCGGCCAGCATACCAACACCGTCAGCAATTTGCGGTACGCCTGAGTTGTGCGCCAACTTCAAAAACGGGGTCAAGCCTTTGCCATAGGCCAGTTCATAGGCCAGCGTGCAGTTTGAAAATATGGTGACCGGAACTGGTGGCAATTCGCCGCGCAGGCTTGCCGAGGTGGCGTTAAACACCACATCGAAGGTCTGCCCGGCCAGTTCTGCATAGCTGCTGGAGTGCACCCGGCCCTGCTGCGCGCCAATGCTGGCCAGATCCATGGCTTTTTGCAGAGTACGGTTGGCAATCACCAGATCGAGCGGTTCCTGCTCCAAAAACGGCAGCAATGCACCCCGAGCCGCGCCCCCGGCACCCAGCATCAGTACACGCTTTCCTTTGAGAGCGAAGTTCAAGTTATGTGTGACATCACGCACCAGGCCAATACCGTCAAAGTTTTCAGCCAAGACCTGCTCACCGTCAAACTTCATGGCGTTGGCGGCGCCAGATAGCTTGACCCGTTCAGATGACTGTGTGGCGTAAGCCGCAGCGTCGAGCTTGAAAGGCGAAGTGATGTTGAGGCCAAGGCCACCCGCGGCCCGGAAGGCATCAACGGCAGCGGAAAAGCCACCCAAGGCCGCTTCGATCTTGTCGTACACCATATCCTGCCCGGTGAGCTCGGCAAAGGTAGCATGGATCAGCGGCGACTTGCTTTGTGTAATCGGATTGCCAATCACCGCGTACTGGTCGGTCATGAAGTTACTCCTTAGACGGCCGGGCTGTAAAGAACGCCATCACGCACCATGGCGTCGATTTCGTCACTGGCAAAGCCCAAGTCGCTGGCAATGTCGCGATTGTGCTGCCCCATGTCGGGCGCCACGCTCGGAGTGGGTAACGTCATCCCAGTAAAACGAAACGGCAGGTTGGGCAACTTGATCTTGCCCAGCACCGGATGATCTTGTTCAAGAACCATGCCGCGCGCTTGGATTTGTGGATCTGAAAGCACTTCGTCAATGTTTTGCACCTTGGCACAAGGTACGTCAACGGCGTCTAATGCGGCCAGACACTGCGCGACGGTTTGCGCGCCCACCCAAGCCTTGGCCACTGCCAATATTTCCAGCCGGTTTTCATTGCGTCCGGCGCTGGTGTGAAAGCGCGTGTCAGCGGCAAAAGCTTCACCACCAGCCAGCTTGGCAAAACGCTTCCAGGCATCGTCCACCTGCGCAGCGATCACAAGATACCCATCCTGAGCAGTGAACACGCCATAAAGCGTGCTTTGCGGCATGTCATGCCCGGTCTGTACCGGAAG
>JBEGLK010000278.1:0-4683 GCA_041183605.1 Pseudomonadota bacterium | reverse complement strand
CTATTGCACGCGCTCGGCCAACCCGGTGGGGCGCCTGTTGCTGCACCTCTACGGCATCAGTGACGCGCTGTCGCTGGCGCAGAGCGACCAGATTTGCACGGCCTTGCAACTCATCAACTTCTGGCAGGATGTGTCGGTCGATGTGGCGCGTGGCCGCTGGTACCCGTCACAACAGGCCATGGCCACCCATGGAGTTTTGGATGCTGACCTGCAGCCCGGCAGCCAGAGTGACAGCGCCAGGCGACTGATCGCAAGCTACGCCGGGTCGGCACGCGCGCTCATGCAAGCCGGTGCGCCACTGGCTTGCCGCATCCCGGGCCGCGCGGGTTGGGAGTTACGCCTGGTGGTGCAAGGCGGCCTGCGCATTCTGGACAAGATCGAGGCGCTGGACTTTGCCACCTGGCGCATGCGGCCCAAACTGGGGGCCTGGGACCTGCCGATCATGCTGTGGCGTGCGTCGTGGATGAAAAGTCGCGCCCGACCTGTTTAAACTCGGTCCCAACTTTCGAAGCACCCATGACCCCCCAAGACTACGTCCAGCAAAAAGCCGCCGCCTCGGGCAGCAGCTTTTATTACGCTTTTTTGTTTTTGCCAGCGCCCAAGCGTGCTGCCATCACCGCCTTTTATGCCTTTTGCCGCGAAGTGGACGACGTCGTGGACGACATGGTGGACCCCGGCGTGGCGGCGACCAAGCTGCAATGGTGGCGCACCGAGGTGACGCAGGCCTTTGCCGGCAAGCCGAGCC
The DNA here is from genome assembly GCA_041183605.1 of Pseudomonadota bacterium. Classification (GTDB taxonomy): domain Bacteria; phylum Pseudomonadota; class Gammaproteobacteria; order Burkholderiales; family Burkholderiaceae_C; genus Rhodoferax. The sequence continues at coordinate 3,938 of JBEGLK010000278.1, read as the reverse complement.
ATCCGGTGCTGCAGGCCTTGATGCCGATCGCGACCGATTACAAAATCGAGGAGCGCCACCTGCAGACTGTCATCGAGGGCTGCCAGATGGATCTGAACCAGACCCGTTACCTGGACTACCCGGGCTTGCAAAAATATTGCCATCAGGTGGCTGGCGTGGTAGGCGAAGTGGCGGCGCAAATTTTTGGCCAGACCGATCCCCAGACCACGCAATATGCCCACACCCTGGGCCAGGCGCTGCAGCTCACCAACATCATTCGCGACGTGGGTGAAGACGCCCGGCGCGGCCGCATTTACCTGCCGGTCAACGACCTGAAGCAGTTCGGCGTGACAGCCCAGGAAATTTTGAATGGCAGTTATTCGGACCGTTTTACCGCGCTCATGCGTTTTCAGACCGAGCGTGCCCAGGGCTTGTATGACCAGGCGCTGGCGCTACTGCCCGCTGCTGATTGGCGGGCGCAAAAGCCCGGCCTGATGATGGCCAGCATTTACCGTAACCTGCTCGCCGAGATCGAGCGCGACAACTTTGCCGTGCTGCACCAGCGCATCAGCCTGACGCCCCTGCGCAAGCTCTGGCTGGCCTGGAAAGTGCAGGCGCTGGGCCGCCTGTGAAACTTGCCGTCATCGGTGCCGGTTGGGCAGGTTTGGCCGCAGCTGTCACCGCCACCGAGGCCGGGCACCAGGTCACGGTTTTTGAAGCCACACACACCCTGGGAGGCCGGGCCATGTCACCGCCACCGAGGCCGGGCACCAGGTCACGGTTTTTGAAGCCACACACACCCTGGGAGGCCGGGCCAGGGCCTTGCCAGACAGCCCGCATCAGAGCTTACCCGACGGTTCACAGGCCCCGCTCGACAACGGCCAGCACATCCTCATTGGCGCCTACACCGACACCCTGCGCCTGATGCGCCAGGTTGGTATCTCGCCAGAAGCCGCCCTGCTCGACATGCCGATGACGCTGCAGTTTCCCGATGGCCTGGGCCTGAGGTTTGCCGATTTGCCAACACCGCTGGACGCACTGGGTGGCATTCTGCAGGCGCGCGGCTGGTCGCTGGCCGACAAGTGGTCCTTGCTACGTGCGGCGTTGGGCTGGCAATTGAGGCGCTTTAGTTGCGCCGACACGCTGTCTGTGGCGGAACTGTGCCGGGGCCTCACGGCCAGAGTCCAGGCCGAACTGATCGAACCGCTGTGTGTCTCGGCGCTCAACACGCCACCCGAACAAGCTAGCGCCCAGGTGTTTTTGCGCGTCATGCGCGACGCCCTGTTTGGCGCACAAGGAGGTTCACGCCTGTTGCTGCCGCGGGTCGATCTGAGCGCCCTTTTTCCTGACGCGGCCAAGCAATGGTTGCTCAAGCACGGCTGCCAGATCCGGCTCGGTCATCGCGTCAAGGCGCTCCAAAGCTCGGGCCGGCAATGGTTGCTTCTAGGTGAACCGTTTGACGCGGTGATCCTGGCGACCTCAGCCACCCACGCCGCGCAAACCTTGAGTGTTTGCGCCAAAGCGGCGGCGCCACCCGTCGCCGAAAAGGTTCAGCGATGGATCAGCACCTGTCAGGCCATGCACCATGAAGCCATCGCCACGGTGTATGCGTGGGCACCGCAGGCCACCTTGCCCCGGGCCATGCTGGCCTTGCGCAGCAGCGCGCCATACCCGGCGCAATTTGTTTTTGACCGGGGTCAGCTGGGTGGCCCGGCAGGCCTGATGGCCTTTGTGGTCAGCGCCGCCCAGGGCGAGCGCGCCACGCTGCAAGCCCAGGTGCTGGCACAGGCACAAGCACAACTCGGCCTGAACTTGCAAGTCGTGCAGACGGTGGTGGAAAAACGCGCCACTTTTGCCTGCACGCCGGGTCTGCAACGGCCGCTGCCCACCATTGCACCGGGCCTGCTGGCCTGCGGCGACTATGTGGCCGGACCCTACCCCGCCACATTGGAGGGTGCGGTGCGCAGTGCTTGTGCCGCGGTGGCCTTGCTGTCGTCTGCCAATGCATTTGAAGGGCCGAATTCATTCGGCCAGGTCGACTGAAGTCGACCCTACAAGATCCCAGAGAACATCACAAAACCCATATAACGATTCAACGAAAATAACCAAATGAATCTATTCACCTCCCCCTTCGCCAAAGAGCCGCCGTTTCAGCATGGCCAGCCCCAGCGCACTGCCGTGTTGTATTGCAACCTGGGCACACCCGACTCGCCCAGTACACCCGATGTGCGGCGGTTTTTGAGTGAGTTTCTGGGCGACCCAAGGGTGGTCGAGGTGCCGCGGCTGCTCTGGCTGCTGATCCTGCACGGCATCATCCTGCGCTTTCGGCCGGCGAAATCCGGCGCCAAGTACGCCAGCATCTGGTTGCCCGAGGGTTCACCGCTGAAGATCTGGACGGAAAAGCAGGCCAAGCTGCTGCAGGGCTGGCTGGCGCAACGCGGTCACGACGTGCAGGTGCGTTATGCCATGCGTTACGGCAGCACCTCGATCGCGTCACAGCTCGACCAACTCAAGGCCGAAGGCACGACCCGGGTGTTGATTGTGCCGGCTTACCCGCAATACTCAGCCACCACCACAGCCAGCCTGTTTGATGCGGTGTATGCCTGGGCCGGCAAGGTGCGCAGCCTGCCGGAATTACGCTTTGTCAACCACTACCATGACGATGCCGGTTACATCGGTGCGCTGGCGACTCGTGTGCGACGCCATTGGCAGGACAACGGTCGCCCGGATGTGCTGCTGATGAGTTTTCACGGTGTGCCCGAGCGCACTTTGCACCTGGGAGATCCCTACCACTGCGAATGTTTCAAGACCGCGCGATTGCTGGCCGAGCAACTGGGTCTGTCCAAAGACCAGTACAAGGTGAGTTTTCAGTCACGCCTGGGCCGCGCCAAATGGCTGCAGCCTTACACCGAGCCGACCCTGATCGCGATGGGCCAGGCCGGTGTCAAACGGGTCGACGTGGTGTGCCCGGCCTTCACCAGCGACTGCCTGGAAACGCTGGAAGAAATCAATATGGAAGCGCGCGAGGCCTTCCTGCATGCGGGTGGCAAGGAGTTTCATTACATTCCCTGCCTCAATGATGACCCGGCCTGGATCAGCGCGCTGTGCGAGATCACCCAGCAACACATGCAGGGCTGGCCCACCCGCACCGTTCAGGATGCTGGCGCCTTATCAGCCACCAAGGCGGCTGCGCTGGCACTTGGTGCAAAGCAATAAGCAGGGAGTAGCGCAGACATGGCCGTCTGCGCATGGGTCGATGTTTACACTTGGGCTGCCGTGCGTTTTTTCAGCAAACGGGGCAGCACCATCACCAGCACGATGATGACCAGCAGGGTCAGCGACATCGGGCGCTGCAGGAAGATCAGGGGGCTGCCCTCGCCAATCGAGATGGCGTTGCGCATCTGGGCTTCGGCCAACGGCCCCAGAATCATGCCGACCAGCACGGGTGCGGTCGGGAAGTTGAAACGCCGCATCACCAGCCCGATCAAGCCAATCGCATAAAGCAAAAACAGGTCGAAGGCGCTTTGACGCATGCCGTAAGCACCTACCGTGGCGAAAATCAGGATGCCCGCATAAAGCTGCGGCTTGGGCACCTTGAGCAACTTCACCCACAGACCGATCATCGGCAGGTTCAGCACCAGCAGCATCACATTGCCAATGTAGAGCGAGGCAATCAGCGCCCACACCAAGGCAGCCGAGGTGGTGAACAACTGGGGACCAGGCTGGATGCCGTAGTTCTGGAACGCGCCCAGAATGATGGCTGTGGTGTTTGACGTAGGAATGCCCAGCGTCAGCAACGGGATCAGGGCCGCCGTGACCGTGGCGTTGTTGGCGGCTTCAGGGCCTGCCACGCCTTCAATCGCACCCTTGGTGCCGAATTCGGCCTGGTTCTCACCTTTGGCGAGCTTTTTCTCCAGGGCGTAACTCAGAAAAGTTGGAATCTCGGTGCCACCGGCCGG
>JBEGLK010000277.1:0-3226 GCA_041183605.1 Pseudomonadota bacterium | reverse complement strand
CCGACATTCTGGCGCAGGCGCTGGCCGCCATCGAGAAAAAGAAACAGATCCAGCTGCAAATCGAGGCCTGGGTCAAGGAGTTGAGCGAAGGTGTCTGCCCGCAAGCCATCCGCGACCAGCTTTACAAGATCCTGTTCAAGCCCGACAAGAACGCCCCTGAATACAAGGCCGTGGTCGAGGCCTCGCGTGCCACCCACCTGGGGCCGCTCGACCTGCTGATCAAGGCTGGCGCGATTGACTCGCCCTACCAGTTCCACTGGAAGCGTTTCCTGCTGGAAAACTTCCCCAAGGGCACCGGTTTTCCGAAATTTGACGCGCCCCCGATCAAGGACGAATTGCCGCTGTCGCCGGCGCGGGCCTTCTCGATCGACGACTCGGCCACCACCGAGATTGACGACGCGCTCTCGGTGCAGGGCCTGGGCACCGGCACCGTGGTGCTGGGCATTCACATTGCCGCGCCCGGCCTGGCGATCCAGCCCGGCAGCGCCGCCGACCTGCTGGGCCGCGCACGCCTGTCCACGGTTTACATGCCGGGTTACAAACTCACCATGCTGCCCGACGAGGTGGTGCAAAACTACACCCTGTCCGAAGGCAATGACTGCCCTGCGGTGTCGCTTTATGTGACGCTTGACGAGACCACGCTGGAGATCAAGGCGTCCGAGACCAAGCTGGAGCGTGTGCACATTGGCGCCAATTTGCGCCACGACCAGCTTGACGCCGTGGTCACGCTGGAGTGGCTGCAAGACCCGGCCTTCATGCATGACATGGACCCGCCGCCGCTGCAGCACACACGGCCGCAACTGGCGTTTTTGCACCGGCTGGCGCAAGACCTGAAAGCCAAGCGCGAAGTGGTCCGTGGCAAGCCCGAGAACTTCAATCGGCCTGACTACAACTTCAGGCTGGTCGGCAATGACGGTGCCGAGCCGCAGGGCACAGAACAAGTGCAGATCAGCGTGCGCCAACGCGGCGCGCCACTCGATTTGATCGTGTCGGAAGCCATGATCCTGGCCAACAGCACCTGGGGCGGCTGGATGGCCGAGCTTGGCGTGCCCGGCATTTACCGCAGTCAGGCCTCGATGATGCCCGGCGTCAAGGTGCGCATGGGCACCAAAGCTTTGCCGCACGCCGGCATGGGTGTCAAGAGTTACGCCTGGAGCAGTTCGCCGTTGCGCCGGTATGTCGACCTGGTCAACCAGTGGCAGATCATTGCCTGCGCCCGCCATGGCAAAACCGCCGCACTGGTGGCGCCCTTCAAGCCCAAGGACGCCGAGCTGTTTTCGATCATCTCGAGTTTTGATGCCGCCTACGCCGCCTACAACGGCTACCAGAACGCCATCGAGCGTTTCTGGACGCTCAAGTACGTGCAGCAACAGGCCCTCACCGAGATCGAAGCCACGCTGTTCAAGGACAACCTGGTGCGCGCCGACCACCTGCCGCTGGTGCTGCCGGTGATGGGTGCCCAAGGGTTGCCGCGCGGCGCCCGGGTGCGGGTAAAGCTCGGCGACATCGACCTGGTCTCGCTTGACATCCACGGCACCGTGATCGAGCGGCTCGATGCCGAGCCAGAAGTGTTTGACACCGATGAAGAGCAGGACGAGGACGAAGTGGCCGGCCCGATCGCGATTGCGGTCGACCTCAACGAGAGTGAGGCCAGCCCCCAGCCCGCCACAACCGAGGCTGTTGACACGCCGTGAAGCTCAAGCGCATCGGCACCCTCCAGCTGGCATTGGGCGTGTCCGTCGCGGTACACGCCGCGTTGCTGACCGTGCGGCTGGTGGACCCCGAGGCGTTTAATCGCATCATGCAGGACAGCCCGCTGGAAGTGATTCTGGTCAATGCCAACCCGCAGGAGCGGCCCGAGAAAGCCCAGGCGATTGCCCAGTTCGCAATGGCAGGTGGTGGCGAAGCCGAGCGCGACCGCGCCAAAAGCCCCCTGCCACCGGCAATGCAAACCCTGGACGGCCAAGACAAGGCCCAGGAGCAGGAGCGCCAGTTGCGTGAAATGCAGGCGCAGCAGAACCTGCTGCTGTTGAATGTCAAGCGCCTGCTCAGCAGCCTGCCACCCACCGAACAACGCGAGCCAACCCAGAGCGCCGAAGAAGTGCAGCGCGAACAAAAGGAAAAACAGCTCATCAAGCTGCTGGCCGAGATTGAGCGCCGCATCAATCTGGAAAATTCCCGACCCAAAAAACGCTATATCAGTCCGGCCACGCGCGAAGCGGTGTACGCGGTCTATTACGACCACCTGCGCCGCACGATTGAAGAGCGCGGCACGGTCAATTTCCCGCAGGCCAACGGCCAAAAAATCTATGGCGAACTCATCGTGTACATACCCGTTTATCAAGACGGTTCGATTTATGAAAAAGAAGGCGGGCCGCGGATAGAAAAAACATCAGGCAACCGCATGCTTGATCATGCGGCATTGGCGATTGTGCGTCGTGCTGCGCCATTCGGTAGTTTCCCGAAAGGTGCTCTGGGTGATGGTAAGACCCATGTTTGGGACATAATCACGCGTTATCGAATTACGCGCGATGAAATTCTTGAAACTAGCGCTGCCGGGGGATAAGTGGTGAGTGTGAAAGACCGTTACGTAGTCATTGGTAATCCTATCGCGCATAGTAAATCGCCTCAAATACATGCGCGATTCGCTGAGCAAACCTCACAATCGATTGACTACGAACGTTTGCTGGCGCCACTGGATGCATTTGATCAGACCCTGAAATCATTGATCGCTTCAGGAGGTCGCGGCGCGAATGTGACCGTTCCTTTTAAGTTGGATGCGTTTCGTGCAGCGACTCAGCTATCGGCACGTGCGCGTGCTGCTGAAGCGGTCAACACTTTGAGATTTGATGCAGGTGAGATTTTTGGCGACAACACCGATGGCGTTGGTTTGGTTCGTGACATTGTTCACAACGCAAAATTTACTATTTCTGGCAAGACCGTGCTTTTACTTGGTGCTGGTGGGGCGGCGCGTGGCGTTATACAAGCGTTGCTGGCTGAAAGCCCGTCACAACTCGTCATTGCTAATCGAACTCCCGAGCGCGCCAATACATTGGTCGATCAATTTGCGCATGAAGCGAAGGGTGTTTTGCACGCCAGTAGCTTTGCAGATTTAAAATCGAATTTTGATTTGATAATCAATGCTACATCAGCGAGTTTGGCGTCTGAACTTCCTTCCGTGCCTGCGTCGATATTTGCATCGCAAAGTTTTGTATACGACATGATG
>JBEGLK010000276.1:0-3229 GCA_041183605.1 Pseudomonadota bacterium | reverse complement strand
GCGAAGTGTTGCACCTCGCTGACCACGCCCATCGGGGTGGCCCAGGCCAACCAGACGGTGCCGACCGGTTTTTCTGCGCTGCCACCGCCCGGGCCCGCGACGCCGGTGACGGCAATCGCTACCTGGGCCTGCGAGTGGGCCAGTGCACCACTGGCCATGGCGCGTACCACGGGCTCACTGACCGCGCCGTGGCTTTTGATCAGCGCCGGATCAACACCCAGCAGCTCGTTTTTGGCCGCGTTGGAATAGGTGACAAAACCGCGCTCAAACCAGTTGCTCGAACCTGCCAGGTCGGTGCAGTTCGCGGCGATCAGGCCGCCGGTGCAACTCTCGGCAGTGGCCATCATCCAGCCCTTTTGCATCAGCAAACGTGCCAGCAGTTCGCAAGAGTCCTGCATCGGCACCTTACTTCTTGATGGGGGTCAGGGTCGCGTCTTCAATCAGCACTTTGTAGCTGTAGCCTGCGCCAAAGTCCTTGTCGTTGCGCACCACCCCCGACACCGTCACCTGGTCGCCCACCTTGGCGGGTGCGGCGGTGGTGACGAGCACGTCGTTGTTGGCGGCGGTGCCGGAGCCGTCACGCAGGTGGATCCAGTTTTTGCCCATGATGCCGGCGTTGTACTTGACCACCTGGCCGTTGACCTTGACCGGTTTGTCCTTGAGTTGGGTGGCTTTGGTCACGATATCTGCCACCGTGTAGGCGTTGGCGCCACTGGCCTTGGCGACCTTGATCGGGGTCGTGTCGGCCGCGCTGGCCATTGCCATCTTGGAGCCCATTGCACCCGTACCAGCGGCAGCTGCTGCACCGCCCAGGCTGCCAAAAACAATGCTCGGAAAGGTCTTTTTCAGCGTTTTGCTCTCGAAGTTGTTCATGACCATGGCGTTTTCAATGGTCACGGTGGCGCCCTTTTTGACCGCCGCAGTGGTCACGGCTGCCCAGGTTTCGCCGTCCTTGGTCTTCAGGCGCAGGTAGGTGTAGCTGTCGACGTCCTTGATTTCCAGCACTTCACCGGTGACCGAGCTTTGGGCCGGCGCTTTGCCCGGCATGGGATCCGCCGCCCACGCAGTGAACGAAGCGGCGACGATGAGACTGGCAGCAATGAAGTGTTTCATGGGGTGGAATTGGCTTGATGAAAGGAGCAAAGCATAGCAGCCTGGCAAATCAGCCAGGCCAAGTTAAATCAAGCTTTGGGCATTTGCCGGATCTTGTGGAATTCAATGCAACACCTACCAGGATCGCCACAGCGCAATCACCAGCAGGGTGCAAAAAGCCGCCACCAGGTCATCGAACATGATGCCCCAGCCTGCCTTGCGCCAGGCGCCCGGATCGGTGTCGGGGTCGACATGGTGGTACAGCTGGTCGGCCCAGGCCACCGGTCCGGGTTTGACCGCGTCAAAGAACCTGAACAGCACAAAAGCAGCCAGTTGGCCCCAGAATCCGGTCGGACTCACCAGCCAGAGCACTAGCCAGAAGGCGGCTATTTCGTCCCAGACGATGCTGCCAGGATCCAGGGTGCGCATGTGTCTGGCGGTGATCGTGCAGACCCACCAGCCTGCCAGGATGCTGATGGCAATGAGCCAGCCCCATTGGGTTTCGGTGAGGCGGTATTGCAGCAGCGCAAACAAGGCCCAGGCCCATATGGTGCCCATGGTGCCGGGTGCTTTGGGGCTGAGCCCGGAACCAAAGCCGAGCGCAATGACATGGGCCGGGTGCGCCATCATGAAGTGCCCTGTGGGCACCACTGGCCCCAGGGTTCTGGCCGCCCGGGGTGACTCAAGCGGCGAGAGATGAATAACAGGCTCTTGATCAGACATGACCGGATTATCGAGGCAGGGCTTGATTGATTTCAGGCAAAGTGGTCAAACGAGGTGTAGGTATTGGGGAGCCTTTGGCCTTGCGCGTCGATCAGTCGCAATTCTGCTTCGGCGTTGATCTGGCCGACACAGCGCACTGGAGTCTGGCTGATTTTGGCAGCTTGGGCCACGGCCGCACGCTGGCTCGGCGCGGCTGTAAACAGCAGCTCGTAGTCGTCACCGCCTGCCAGTGCCAAGGTGCGCCATTGTTCCTGCGATAGGGCAGGGCCGGAACGATTTTTGTCATGTGCCGGATCAGCGTAGCAGCCAATACATTGCACCAGGTCATCAAGCTGCACGGTTGCCCCGACCTGGGAACATTCGAGGATATGACCGAGGTCGCCGATCAGACCATCACTGAGGTCAATGGCTGCGCTGGCGACACCACGCAGCGCCAGCCCCAGTGCCACACGCGGCGTGGGCTGCTCCAGCCGCTTGCGCGCGGTCGCCAGGACGGCTGGAGGTGCGGTCAATTTCCCTTGCAGCAGGTTCAGCGCCAGCCGGGCATCACCAAGTGTGCCGCTCACATAGATGTCGTCACCGGCGCGGGCGCCATTGCGCAGCAGTCCAAGAGAGCGACCATTGGCGATCGGCACCTCGCCAAACACCGTGATACAAATGTTGAGCGGGCCGGCGGTGGTGTCGCCGCCAATGAGTTCACAGTCATGTTCATCGGCGAGTTCAAACAGACCGCGGGCAAATTCCGCCAGCCACGGTTCATTGACCCTCGGCAGCGCCAGCGCGAGAGTGAACGCCAGCGGTTTGGCGCCACAGGCGGCCAGGTCGCTCAGGTTGACCGCAAGCGACTTGTGGCCCAGGCTGTGCGGATCCACGTCGGCAAAAAAGTGGCGGCCTTCCACCAGCATGTCGCTGGAAATGGCCAACTGGGTGCCGGGTGCGGGTTGCAACAGGGCGCAATCATCGCCAACACCCAAGGCAGCGCGGCGTGTCGGGCGTTTGAAGTAACGTGTGATCAGGTCGAACTCACCCATGAATCTAATGCAGGGTGCGCGCGCCGCCACTTTCGCTCAATGCGTCAAGCACAAACATGGGCACGTCCACGTCAAACTTTTCACCGTCTTCTGCCACGCAAAAATAGCTGCCGTGCATGGTGCCGGTGGGCGTGCGCAGGCGGGTGCCACTGGTGTATTCGAAGGCTTCGCCGGGCTGCAATAAGGGCTGGTGTCCCACCACGCCCAGACCCTTGACTTTTTCGTGGTGACCCAGGGCGTCGTTGACACTCCAGGTGCGGGAAATCAGTTGCGCTGCGATGCTCCCGGTGTTGCGGATGATGATGGTGTAGGCAAAAAAATACTGTCCCTGCCCGGGGTCCGACTGATCGGCCAGATAGCGTGGTTTGACCTGAACCTGGAAT
>JBEGLK010000275.1:0-3239 GCA_041183605.1 Pseudomonadota bacterium | reverse complement strand
GTCCGGAGCAGATGGTGGATTCATTCGAGCGCATCGTCGCCATGGCCGGTGGCATGGACCGGGTGATTCCAGGCCACGATCCACTGGTCATGAAGATCTATCCGGCGCCGCGCCCTGAGCTTGAAGGCATTGCGGTACGCCTGGACGCTGACCCGGATATGGTGGCATTCGAGGCCCATTTCGCGGCCATCGGGTGACCGGATGATCTGGCAGGTGTAAGAACCTGCCAGCGCCTGGTTTTACTGGAGAGATACCAGCACATTGCCAACGGCTGTGCCGCCTTCAACCAGCTCATGTGCAATGGCAATGTCTTCCAGGGGACAGACTGGTCCGACCGCATGTTTGAGTTGCTTGGCGCGCAGCAAATCTGTCATCTCGACGAGGATGGTGGAACGATCAACTGGTGTCAGGTCGTAAATCAGGAAGGCCTTGATCGCCAGCGATTCCCAAATCATGATCCGCTGGTCCACCAGGACCTGCTCGGTGCTGTTGGAGCCATAGGTGATCAAGCTACCATGCGAGCGCAATGCGCCCCCGGAAATCAGTGCTGCCGTGCTTGAAAAATCCATGTCGATGATCACGTCGGCGCCTTGTCCGCCGTTGAGTTCCTTGATACGTGCCGCGACCGGCTCACGTTTGTAATCAATGACATGACTTGCACCGGCGTTGAGCGCATGGGCTTTGCGGGCTTCAGCACCGGCGGTTGCAATCACGGTGGCGCCACGCTGCACCGCTAGCTGGGCGACGTAGTGTCCAACCGAGTTGCCCGCGCCGATGACCACCACGGTTTTGCCTTCCAGCGGGCCTGCCAGACGAATCGCTTGCAAGGCGGTCAATGCAGGGATGCCCAAACACGCGGCAGCATGGAAATCGATGGCCTCAGGGAGTTCGACCGCCTGGGCTTGCGGCAGGCAAATCAATTCGCTCGCCGTTCCCATGGGGCGTTGCCATTGGCCGTTCCAGATCCACACCCGTTGGCCGATTCTTTTGTTCGACACACCGGCACCAACGGACTGAATGATGCCGCCGCCATCGCTGTGCGGAATAATGAACGGCGCGTTTAGGGGACGACGCAGACGCGACTTGACGTCGGACGGGTTCACGCCAGAGGTGTGCATCCTGACCAGAACCTCGCCTGGACCGGGTGTCGGGTCCGGCAATTCGCCAACACGCAACACATCGCGCGCCGCACCATTTTTTTCATACCAGGCTGCTCTCATTCGGAACTCTCTTTCGTTTAATCAAGGTCGGTTGCCAGTGCTGTTACTTGACAGCAGGATCTTTCTCGACCAGGTAACGCAACCAGACGACGCCGCCTTCGAGCGTTTCGGTTGCGAAGTGGCGCAACATGCGGCCTGCAGCCGGGCGCTCATCAGCTTGGCCTTGGTACTCGAAGGTGCTGGATACGCCGGCCAGCCCGTCCAGGGCCGGGTAGACCAGCATGCTGATTTCGTCAATCAACTCTGCCTTCAAAAAGCTGCCGTTAATCAGGCCGCCGCCCTCCAGCAAAATGGTCTTGATACCGAAGACCTCGCCAAGTGTTTCCATCGCAAGCTTCAGGTCATTGCCGTCTGGTCCGGCAAAAAGATACGAGACGCCAACTGACCTAAGCTCCTCCAGGTAGGCGTCTGACACCTGTTCGCCCAGAATGGCGACGAGATGGCCACCACCGGCCACGGCACTTTCATAGTGAAGGCTGCCTTGACGGTCCACCACGATGGCGACTTCCCGTCCGCCTCGGTCCGCGCAATGTGCCTGACGTGCACGTGGCGCACTGGCGAGGGTTGGTGATTTTTCCGAGATGCCAGAAAACTCTGCCATCGATTTGCGGCCAATGATGAAGCCGTCCGCCTTGAACCTCGAGGCCACATCCTCGTAACAAACGCTTCTGAAGTTGGCTGGCAGGCCAGGCAGGAGTGGCGTCCAACGGCCAACGCGAAGACGGCCATCGATTGAACTCGCCATATGACAAATTATTTTGGGGCGCATGAATCATTCCTTGTGAAATTGTGTCGATGATGCTTAGTCTAGCCGGGTCAGGTAAGATATCCGAAAGCAACGCTGAATGATTAAATTGTTCGATTTTCACAAACCCGACTGGTTATACGAGGCACTCCCGTATGTCTATGTCATTGCGGGTATTGCAACGATTCTCAGTTTGGATAATGCCCTGTCAATGGGAAGCGGTGCATTGCTTGTTTCTGCCGGCATCTGTATCTGGTGGATGAGGCGTACTTCTCGCCAAACTCGCAAGCGCCGGGAAACCGATCGTCGAAAGGCTGATCGCCGGGCTGCAGATCGTCGGGCTGCCGAGCGCAAGGCTACGGACCGAAGAGCGGCTGATCGTCGTGAATCCGATCGCCGCCATCATTAACAATCAACACAGCTTCTAGCGAGGAATAAGCACTGATGACCGAATTTACAAAAGTTGTCCTGTTCACCGATGTGGACGGTCGCGCCAAATTCAGGGAAGAAACTGTGCCTTTGAATCAGGGCTCGCCAAGTTCCATGTTGTCGGATCTGTTTGCCTCGGGGGGGTATCAGTTAAGAATCAGTCCGGTGGGTTTTAGCAGTCAATTTCATTGCACTGCAGCCCCCCAATGGTGTTTCATATTGGGTGGACAGATGGAGATCGGAATTCAAGGTGGCGTGTCGCGCATTTTTTACCCTGGCGAGCACTATTACGGCCTCGATTTATTGCCAGAAGGCGCTATTTTCGATCCAACAATTCATGGCCATTGGAGCCGACAGGTCGGTCCGGATCCGCTGATGACACTTTTTGTTCGTGGTTGATTTTTCAGGCGTCCTATTGCCCGGCGCCTTTCCTGGCCTAATTTCAGGGCTGACTAATCGTTGGACGTTGCCCTGACTTCGGTCAGCGTGGTGATGCCGGCCAAAACCTTTTCAATCCCGTCTTGTCTGAGTGTGCGCATGCCTTCTGCAATGGCAGCGGCCTGAAGTTCCTGGGGGCTGGCGCGATGTTGCACCAGCAGGCGAATGGCTGCCGAGGACGACAGTAGTTCGTGCAGGCCGACCCGTCCCTTGAGTCCCGTATTGGTGCAACTGGCACAGCCCGGCGCGTGGTATTGCTGCAGGCGCCCGTTGACGCCAAAACGTTTGGTCCAGATGTCAGTCAGGGTTTGGTAGTCACGTTCCTTGTGGCCCTCGGGTAAGGCAGACTGGTAATCCTGGATCAACTCGAGCAGCATGTCATCCGGCAGGGGCTTGCTTGTCAGACA
>JBEGLK010000274.1:0-3259 GCA_041183605.1 Pseudomonadota bacterium | reverse complement strand
GGGTCGAGCAGCTGTTTTTTCAGCAGGTGACCGCCCACCTGTTCCAGCCACTGCGGCTCGATGGCCGCAATGCCACGGCCAAACAGGCGTGTGGTTTCCACCAGTTCGGCGGCCACAATCCAGCGGCCCGGCTTCTTGACCAGATGGGCGCCGGGGTGCGGGTAGAACTTGATTGAGCGTGCACCGAGGTATTCGCCGCCGCCACCGCCTTCGGTCTCGAGTTTGAAGCCAATGTTGCCAAGCAGGCCCGCCAGCATCGACAGGTGCAATTGCTCGTAACTGGCCGGTAGCGTGTTCAGACGCCACTTGTGCTCGGCCACCACGGTGTGTAATTGGGAGTAGATGTCGCGCCACTCACGCACACGGCGCATGCTGATGAAGTTCTGCCGCAACAACTGCTCGTACTGACGATTGCTGAGTTTGTGCGATGGCATCGGTGTTGAGAGTCGGGATGGCCGGGCGTTCTGCGCAGGTGAAGGAGGAGCCCGCAAAGCGGGCGGGGGACACGGAGCAGAACGTCCAGCCAGCCCGACTCCCGGTGTGGCCTCATGGGAACCGCCGCGCGCGTCTTGAATCCACTTCCACAGCTTGAGGTAGCCGCTGAATTCGCTCTTTTCATCATCAAACTTGGCGTGTGCCTGGTCCGCCTGCTGCTGCGCATCCATGGGCCGGTCACGCACGTCCTGCACGGACAAAGCCGACGCAATCACCAGCACCTCGTCGAGCGCCTCGCGGCTGCGCGCCTCCAGGATCATGCGGCCCACGCGCGGATCAAGCGGCAATTTGGCCAGTTCCTGCCCGGTGGCGGTCAGTTTATTGGCGTCATCCACGGCGCCGAGTTCGTTGAGCAGTTGGTAACCGTCGGCAATGGCACGGCCGGACGGCTTTTCGATGAACGGAAAGTCTTCCACCACCCCCAGGTGCAGCGACTTCATGCGCAAAATCACGCCGGCAAGCGAGCTGCGCAGGATTTCGGGGTCGGTGAATTTGGGGCGGCCGGCAAAGTCCTTCTCGTCGTAAAGCCGGATGCAGATGCCGTTGGCGACCCGGCCACAACGCCCGGCGCGTTGGTTGGCCGAACTCTGGCTGATCGGCTCGACCAGCAACTGCTCGACCTTGCTGCGGAAACTGTATCGTTTCATGCGCGCCGTGCCGGCATCGATGACAAAACGGATGCCCGGCACCGTGAGCGAGGTTTCGGCCACATTGGTGGCCAGCACAATGCGGCGCCCGGTGTGACCGTCAAAAATACGGTCCTGCTCGGCCTGGCTCAGGCGCGCAAACAGTGGCAGCACTTCGGCGCCCCGAAACACTGGCTGGTGGCTCAGGTGGCCGCGCAGGTGGTCGGCGGCCTCACGGATTTCGCGCTCACCCGGCAGGAAAACCAGAATGTCACCGCTGTTGTGGGCATCGCGCCACAACTCGTCGACGGCATCGGCGATCGCGTTGTTGAGGTCGTAGTCACGCGCCTCTTCAAACGGCCGGTAACGCTGCTCGACCGGAAACATGCGGCCGGAAACCATGATGATCGGTGCCGGAATCAAAGGCCCCCACGCTCCGCGCTGCGCGTCGTCGCTGCCCCCCTGGGGGGCGTCGCCTGCCTTGGGGCGGCCCGGCGCCAGGCGCTTACGGCTGGCGAAATGCGTGGCAAAACGTTCGGCGTCAATCGTGGCCGAGGTCACCACCACCTTCAGGTCGGGGCGGCGCGGCAGGATCTGCTTCAGGTAACCCAGCAAAAAGTCAATGTTGAGACTGCGCTCGTGCGCCTCGTCGATGATGAGGGTGTCGTAGGCCTTGAGCAGCGGGTCGGTCTGGGTCTCGGCCAGCAAAATGCCGTCGGTCATGAGCTTGACCGAACTGTCGCGGCTCAGCCGGTCCTGAAAACGCACCTTGAAACCGACCACATCACCCAGCGTGGTGTTCAATTCTTCGGCAATACGTTTGGCCACACTGCTGGCCGCAATGCGCCGCGGCTGGGTATGACCGATGAGTTTGCCCGGCGGCGCGCGTGTGCCGTCCGGGTTGGTCAGCGGGTAATTGAGTTTGCCACGCCCCAGCGCCAGGGCAATTTTGGGCAACTGGGTGGTTTTGCCCGAGCCGGTTTCGCCACAGACAATAACGACCTGGTGCGCAGCCATGGCGGCCATGATCTCCTCGCGGCGGGCGGAGACCGGCAGCGATTCGGGAAAGTCGATTTTCAGGGTGGTAGCAGTCAAGGCAATAACTTCGTAGAGAATCGGTGATTATCCCAACCCTTTTCACTTCAGACCGCCGTCATGTCGTCCATCTTCAACTTCACCTTCGTGCCCTGGTTTCGGTCGGTGGCGCCTTATATCCACAAGTTCCGGCACCAGACCTTTGTGGTGGGCGTCTGCGGTGAGGCGATTGCGGCCGGGAAATTGCCCAATCTGGCGCAAGACCTGGCCCTGATCCAGAGCATGGGCGTCAAGGTGGTGCTGGTGCACGGCTTTCGCCCGCAGGTGAACGAGCAGCTCAAGGCCAAAGGTCACACGCCGCGTTACGCCAACGGCATCCGCATCACCGACGAGGTGGCGCTCGATTGCGCGCAGGAGGCAGCCGGCCAGTTGCGCTACGAAATCGAAGCCGCTTTCAGCCAGGGCCTGCCCAACACACCCATGGCCGGCGCCACGGTGCGGGTGATCTCGGGCAATTTCCTGACGGCGCGGCCGGTGGGCATTGTGGAGGGTGTGGATTTTCAGCACTCGGGGGTGGTGCGCAAGATCGACACCGCGGGCATCATGCGTTCGCTCGACATGGGTGCGCTGGTGCTGATGTCGCCATTTGGGTTTTCACCCACTGGCGAAGCCTTCAACCTGACCATGGAAGAGGTGGCCACCTCCGTGGCCATTGCCTTGCAAGCGGACAAACTGCTGTTTGTCAGCGAGGTGCCGGGCATTCGCCTGCGCCCGGGTGAACCCGAGGGTGACGACAACCCTATCGACACCGAGCTGCCGCTGGCGCAGGGGATCCGCTTCACGGACTAGGGAGTGTCTTCAAAAGGACTCACAAGTTCGAGCCCGAGCCCGAGCCCGAGCCCGAGCCCGAGCCCGACTCCAGCAACCAGGCCAGCGCGAGACCGATGCGGCTCACATGGCCGATTTCGAACACGAACGTCTGGACGTCTACCGAACCGCGATCGAGTGGCTCACCGTTGCAGATGAACTCGCAACACAGTTACCCCGAGGTCGCGCCTACCTCGCAGACCAGCTGCGCAGGGCCGCAACGTCGGTGCCATTGA
>JBEGLK010000273.1:0-5103 GCA_041183605.1 Pseudomonadota bacterium | reverse complement strand
CTTGCCAGAGGGTTTTCAGCGTGCTGAATTCCTGCAGACCAAGGGTGCGGTCGACCTGATTTGTGACCGCCGCGAATTGCGCAAGACCATTGCCAACACACTGGCCATGCTGACGCGCCAGAGCGCTGACGCGGTGGCTTGAGAATGCAGCCTTCAATGTGGTCCCGCCGACAGGAATCGAACCTGTATTTCACGCTTAGGAGGCATGCGCACTATCCATTGTGCTACGGTGGGAGCGCCTGATTTTACGGGCTGAATGAGGTTTGGGCAGCCGTGCAAGCCGGCTGCTGCAGATTTGTTAAAGTCTATTTGTCACATTATCAAGGAGCAAGCTAGATGACAGCACCGCATGCTTGGCGTTTTTTCAGGGCAGGGGGCTTTGACCAGGTGCGCCTGGACACGGCCGAAGATTTGCTGGCTCTGGAGCAGCTGGATCAAAAACTGTGGGTGGCCTTGTCCTGCCCGGTCAAGGGCATCGAGTTCGACGCCCGCACGCTGGAACTGATCGACACCGACAAGGACGGCCATGTACGTGCGCCGGAGCTGTTGCAGGCCATAAGCTGGGCCAATCAACGCTTGCTTGACAGCGCGATCCTGGCACAGCCGTTTTCAGGCCTGCCGATCTCGGCAATCCGTCGCGATGATGCGGTGGGCGAGCAGGTCCATGCCGCCGCCGTGGCACTGGCGCAAGATGTCGGCAAGACCGACGCTGACGTCCTGACGGTCGAGGAAACCAGTGCCGCCCGCACGGGCCACGCTGCTCGCGCCCAGAGCGCCTGGGAAGCTGCAGGGAAAACGGTGCAGGTGCTGGGCGACGCCACAGAAGCTGG
The DNA here is from genome assembly GCA_041183605.1 of Pseudomonadota bacterium. Lineage (GTDB taxonomy): Bacteria > Pseudomonadota > Gammaproteobacteria > Burkholderiales > Burkholderiaceae_C > Rhodoferax. The sequence continues at coordinate 4,273 of JBEGLK010000273.1, read as the reverse complement.
TTTTGCCCTGGTGACGGCGCTTGATCCAAAAATCGAAGATTATTTCGTCCGTTGCCAGTTGGCTGCTTTTGACGAGCGTGCCAGTGCTGCCCTGAATGTGTCCGAAGACGCATTAAAAGTCATGGGGATTGGTGCCTTGAAAACCTGTGCGCAGGCCATCACCGATTTGCCTCTGGCACAGGTGACGGCACTGGGGCGCTTGTCCTTGATCAGTGGCTTGAATCCGTCTTGGGCCAGCCAGGTGATCGCCTTGCGCGACCAGGTGGTGCAGCCCTTGCTGGGGCCGCAAGCTGCCCTTAGTGCGGCCGATTGGCAAACCATCAAGGCCCGCTTTGCGCCCTATGCCGAATGGCTGGCGGCCAAGCCCGACCCGAATGCGGTGACCGATGGTGTGCTCGACCTCGAAAAGCTGTCGCGTTACGTGCGTGACCTGCAAACCCTGGCGAATAATTTTGTCGCCTTCAAGGACTTTTACACTTCGCAGGGCAAAGCCACGTTTCAGGTGGGCACGCTGTACCTGGATGGCCGCTCCTGCGATCTGTGTGTGGCGGTGAACGACGCAGCCAAACACGGGGCACTGGCTTCGCTGTCCCGCATCTGTCTGGTCTATTGCGACTGCGTGCGCGGCTCAGAAAAAATGAGTGTGGCGGCTGCCTTCACCGCGGGTGACTCCGACCAGTTGATGGTCGGGCGCAACGGCGTGTTTTACGACCGTCAGGGTCGTGACTGGGATGCCACCATCGCCAAGATCGTCGACCACCCGATCAGCTTGCGTCAGGCCTTCTGGTCGCCCTACAAACAACTGGCGCGACTGGTGAGTTCGCAGCTGCAGAAAATGGCGGCCAGCAAGGCCAAGGCGTCCGATGACAGGCTCGCGGCTCTGGCCAACGATGCCGTCAAAAAAGGCACAACGCCGGTGCCAGAAGCCAAGGCAGCGCCACCTGCCGCTTTTGATGTGGCCAAGTTTGCCGGTATTTTTGCCGCCATCGGTCTCGCACTTGGCGCCATGGGTACCGCCTTGGCGGCCTTGCTGAGCGGGCTGTTCAGCCTGAGCTGGTGGCAGATTCCGCTGGTACTGGTGGGCGTGATGCTGTTGATCTCGGGGCCGGCGGTGTTGGTGGCCTGGTTCAAATTACGCAGTCGCACGCTGGGGCCGATTCTGGATGCCAATGGCTGGGCCATCAATGCGCGCGCGCGTATCAACATTCCATTTGGCACCTCGCTGACCCAATTGGCGCAATTGCCAGAGAATGCCCAGCGCTCGCTGGTGGACCCGTACGCCGACAAGCCATCAAAGGCGCCTTATGTGTTGGCCATACTGGTTGTGCTGGCCTTGGTGGTTTGGCTGCTGCGGCTCTGGTTTTGATCAGTCGTAACGCAGAGTCCAGATCACGTCCATGGCGCTTTTCTCACCTGTCTGGGCGCGCAGTGTGAGGCGCCGGGACAGGTCGTAAAAAATGGTGAAGACTCCCATGGAACCAGCCAGGCTGCTCTCATAGGCCACGTAAAAGTCGTTGCTGAGCCGTTTGCCGATCGTCACCACGGCGCCCGTGGCGGTGTCGCCCTTGCTGCCGCCAACACTCAATTCATCCAGCCCCAGTGCCTGGGTCAGGCTGGTGCTCGGCCCCTGGCCCGTGCCACCGAGCAGGGCCAGTGCCGCTTGTTGCAACAGGGCGGCTTCGCCACCGCTGCCGCTGGCCGAACGCCCCATGACCAGCCAGGCCAGTTTCTCGGCGTCAGGCAAGTCGGGCTCGGCATAAAGCCGCACGATCGGTGACAGAGCGGTGCCAGTCACCTGCACACCAACACGCTGATTGAGGTTGGGGCGAATCGCCAGAATATTCAAGGCCGGATTGTCGACAGCACCGGCAAAACGCACGATGCCCTGCTCGATGTCCAGACGTTGGCCGTAGGCGCGGTAGGTGCCGCGCACGGTTCGCACTGAGCCGGTCAGCCTGGGCACCTCACGGTCGACCGCCTGCAAAGACAGTTTGCCAGCCAGCCGGGTTTCCAGACCGCGGCCACGCACCTGAAAGTCGGGCCCCAGGTCAAGCTCGATCAGCAGGTCGGACGAGAGTCGGGTCGCCGTGGTCTTGCTGACCGCGCCCGTGTTGCGGGGCGGGGATGTGGGTATTGCTGTCCTGACCGCCGGGCGCCGCACCACCACGTCATCGCCCAATTGGGGCGCACTGTCGTCGGGCAAGGTGATCAGGGCCTGGTCAGCGCTCAGGTTGCCGCGCAGGCTCAGGCGGGCATCTTTCAGCCGGGCCGCGATCTGGCCCGACATCAACACGCGTCGATCAGAACGGCTGCTCAGGCGCAAGGCTTTGGCCTGCGCGTCCAGCGCCATCGACAAACGCGTCAACAAACTGGCTTCGGGCCATCGACAAACGCGTCAACAAACTGGCTTCGGAGTCACCGGGTAGCCAAAGCACCGACCCGGTCAGGGTCAGCAGGCCGCCGCCACCGGCTGGCGTGGTTGCGCCCTGCAGGCTGAACTCCTGAATATCGATTTGTTGGCCATGCAGTCGGGCGTTGAGTTTGCCCTGGCTGAAGTCGATGCCGTCCGCCACCGAACGCAAGGCCAGGTCACGCGCCTGCAGTTGGCCATCCCATTGGGGTTGTTCCAGCGTGCCGGTCAGGATGATGTTGGCGTCCATGGTGCCGCGCAAGCGCCATCCCGGCGGTGCGAGCACCGACCAGGCATCCACCGGCGGCAGCTGGATCTGCAGGCTGCCACCCATCGGTGTCTTCTTGTCCAAGGTCCAGCCTTCACCCTGAGGCTGAAGCTGGGTGCTGAAGGCCATCAGGGCCTTGCCAGCACGCGCGCTGTCCCAGCGCAGGCTGCTTGAGAGGTAGCCTGCGTCCAGGTTCACGTCCAGCCGGGCTTCGCGCATGTCGGCGGGCAAGCTGTCCTGGCGGCTGTCGTCGGTGCGCAGGCGTATGTCACCCGAGCTGCGCTCCAGCATGAGCTTGATGTGCATGGCATCGGTTTGTTGTGCATCCCATTGCCCGGCCAGGATCAGGTCGCTGCTCAGGCCGAGGTCGGCCATGGTTTTTCCGCTGAAGGTCTCCAGCCAGGCCATTGGCAGCTTGCTGATCTGGCCCTGGCTTTGCCATTGCGCTTTGGCTTGGGTCTGCGTGGCGTTTTGGGCCAGCGCTTGCGACCAGCGCAGGGCTTGCCAGTTCAGGCTGGCAGTGCCGGGTTGAGGACCTTGCAGCCGGGCGCTGCCGGCTGACATGGTCAAGGTGTGGTCCAGCCGGCCGGCTTTCCAGTCCAGCACGACGGCTTGACCCGCATCGGTCTGTAATGTCCAGGTACCTGGCTGCCCGCTGTTTTGCGCGTTGAGCTTGAACTGGCCCAGGCTGGCCTGCCAGTGGTCGGCCTCAAGCTGCCCGGCGCTGGCTTGCGCCTGCCAGTCCAGTTGCCGGGTAGCCAGGTCGGCACGGCCTTTGGTGGTGAATGTCAGGGCGGGCAGGGCGCCTGACAAATCTGCCTCCAGGCCGAGCAACTGCCCCTCTGCTGGCAGGCTTGTGTGGCTGGCGGGACTGCTGCGCCAGGCCAGTTGCGGTGCGCGCAGGCTGGCCGCCACTTGCAGGCTGCGGCCTTGTTGCTGCCAGCCGCCTAACCAGCGGCCATCCAGTTGGGCGGCACCCTTGAGCTTGAGTCCTTGCAAGGTGTCGGCCATGGCGGGCCAGCGCTGCAGCCATTGGCTGGCCAGGCTCACATCTGTGACCTTGAGGGACAGTGTGCCTTGGCCGTCCTGGCTTGCGAGGCGGCCATCAAGATCGCCCTGCAAGCCGGGCAGGCTCACGGCCAGTTTGCCCTGTGTGGCCTGCGAGTTCAGCTGGTAGTCCAGACTGCCCTCGAGGTGTGCGTCTTGCGCGTCGACAGACAGGGCACTCAGGCGCAACTGCGGTGATGCCCAGACACCCTTGGCCTGCAGGTTTTGCAAGCGCAGCGTGTGCAGGCTGGGCGGCGTCTGGCTTGACTTGCCTGCTTTGCCTTGGCCTGTCGCTGCGGCAAGTTGGGCCTCAAAGGCGATGCCGCCGGTGCTTTGTTTTGCCTGCAACCTGCCACTCATGGCAGCCTGGGCCAGGCGGGTGTCCACAGCACCGGGATTCAGACCAAGCACGCTGGCCTGGCCTTGCCACTGTCCGGCCTCGAATTGGCCCGAACCAGTCAGGCTGCCGCCTGCGCCCGTGGCTGACACGGATAACACGGCCCATTGACCTTGGTCATAACTCACCTCAGCCTGCAGATGGTCAAGCG
>JBEGLK010000272.1:0-3894 GCA_041183605.1 Pseudomonadota bacterium | reverse complement strand
GAACACGGCAATGCGCCCTACCTGAACCGGGACTTTTTTGAGCGCATGGCCAGCACCATGCCTGAAGACTGGGTACTTTTTGTGGCCGAGCGCGATGGCCGACCGATGGCTGCTAGTCTGATTGGCGTCAATGCCAGTTGCCCCGGTGAAAAGGTAGCCTATGGCCGCTACTGGGGTGCACTGGAACGGGTGGACTGCCTGCATTTCGAGGCCTGTTACTACCAGCCGCTTATGGCCAAGGGTTACCAGCGCTTTGAAGGCGGTGCCCAGGGTGAACACAAACTGGCCCGCGCGCTGCTGCCGGTCACCACCACCAGCGCCCACTGGCTGGCACACCCCCAATTTTTTGCCGCGATCGATCGCTATTTAAGCGCCGAACGCGCCGGCATCCAGAATTACATGGAGGATCTCTGGCAGCACAGCCCGATGAAATCCAGCATCAGGCTTGAACCGTACGCTGGGTCTGAACCCCGAGACCCTGCACACCCAGCCTGACAGTCTGGCCTGCGCGAAGAAACAAAGGCGGCTTTTGCCCCATGCCAACACCAGGTGGCGTGCCGGTAGAGATGACATCACCCGGCTGCAAGCTCATGAACCTGCTCAGATAACTGATCAGGAATGGCACCCGGTAAATCATGGTGGACGTGTTGCCATCCTGAAAACGCTGGCCATCCACCTCCAGCCAGAGCGCTAACTGGTTTGGATCGGCCACCTCGTCAGCGGTAACAAGCCAGGGCCCGAGCGGGCCAAAACTGTCACAGCCCTTGCCCTTGTCCCAAGTGCCGCTGCGGTTGAGTTGGAAATCACGCTCAGAGACATCGTTCATCACGCAATAACCGGCCACATGGGCCATGGCCTGTGATTCGTCGATGTAACGACCGCCCTGGCCAATCACCACGGCGAGCTCCACTTCCCAGTCGGTCTTGACCGAACCGCGCGGGATTTGCAGCGCATCGTCAGGGCCACACAGGGCGCTGGTCCATTTGTTGAACACCACGGGTTCTGTCGGCACCGGCAGGCCCGACTCGGCAGCATGGTCAGCATAGTTCAAGCCGATGCAAATACATTTGCCAACCTGACCAACACAGGCACCAAGACGGAAATCCTGCTGTGGGATACCGGGTAACAGCGGCAAATCTTCGATCTGGAGCTGACGCAAGCGGGCCAGACTGGCGGGCAACAGCGCCGCACCGGCAATGTCGGCCACCACGCCACTTAGGTCCCGTACCCGGCCCCGATCATCCAGTGCGCCCGGCTTTTCCTGACCAAGAGGACCGTAGCGCAGCAGCTTCATGCTGAATTACTTGTGGCTGGCTTGGTAATTGGCAATGCCTTCGACAATTTCCTTCTTGGCGGCCTCTGGGCCTTCCCAGCCCAGAATCTTGACCCACTTGTTGGCTTCGAGGTCTTTGTAGTGCTCAAAGAAGTGGGCAATGGTTTTCAGGCGCAGCGGTTGCAGGTCTTCCGGTTTCTGCCAGCGGGTGTAGAGCGACAGGATCTTGTCGATCGGCACGGCCAGCACTTTGCCGTCCATGCCGGCTTCGTCTTCCATTTTCAGAATGCCGATGGCGCGACAGGTCACCACCACACCAGGGATCAGGGGCACCGGTGTAATCACCAGCACATCCACCGGGTCACCGTCACCGCTGATCGTTTGCGGCACATAACCATAGTTGGTCGGGTAATGCATGGCCGTGCTCATGAAACGGTCCACAAAAATGGCGTGTGTTTCATGGTCAACTTCGTACTTGACCGGGTCTGCATTCATCGGAATTTCGATGATGACGTTGAATTCGTCCGGTGCCTTGGAACCGGGGGTGACGTTATCTAAAGACATGCGTGTCGCCTTATGTTGAAGTTGGGATTTGAGTTAAGTCAGAAAGACCTAGGATTAACCCTGATTTTACTTACTCGCCACTTGCGAATCCTGAAAAAGCCGATGTTTTGGCGTTACAGTGCGCCGGTTGGCCAATCACTCTTGTCGCACATCAAGATGCACGCGGTGAGGAAGCAACGCAGCGGTGGTGCCGAATGCGTTGCACCCCCACATCGCGAAACAACAGACAGGAGAACCATTCATGACAGGAAATTCAGCGCTGATCCTGGCGCTTGTTTGTGGCTTGATCGCCGTCGGTTATGGCTTTTGGGCCAGAAGCTGGATTCTTTCCCAGGACGCGGGCAATGCCCGCATGCAGGAAATTGCCGCCGCCATTCAAACCGGCGCGGCCGCCTACCTGGCCCGGCAATACAAAACCATTGCCATGGTCGGTGTTGTACTGGCCGTTCTGATTGCCGTGTTTCTGGACGGCTTGAGTGCAGTCGGCTTCGTGGTTGGCGCCGTGCTCTCCGGTGCCTGCGGCTTTATCGGCATGAACGTGTCGGTGCGGGCCAACGTGCGTACCGCCCAGGCCGCCACCAAAGGCATTGGCCCGGCGCTCGACGTGGCCTTCCGGGGCGGCGCCATCACCGGCATGCTGGTGGTTGGCCTCGGCCTGTTGGGTGTGACCGGATTCTTTTGGGTTTTGGTCGGCGACGGTGCAACAGCCGGGCCGAACCTGGCGCAAATGCTCAACCCGCTGATTGGTTTTGCTTTTGGCTCGTCACTGATCTCCATTTTTGCCCGTTTGGGAGGCGGCATTTTCACCAAGGGTGCCGACGTCGGCGCCGACCTGGTGGGCAAGGTCGAAGCCGGCATCCCTGAAGATGACCCGCGCAACCCGGCCGTGATTGCTGACAACGTGGGTGACAACGTGGGTGACTGCGCCGGCATGGCCGCCGACCTGTTTGAAACCTACGCGGTGACACTGATCGCCACCATGGTGCTCGGTGCCCTGATGGTCACCGGCGCCGGCACCAGTGCGGTGGTATACCCACTGGCACTGGGTGCGGTCTCCATCGTGGCTTCGATCATCGGTTGCTTCTTCGTCAAGGCCTCGCCCGGCATGACCAACGTCATGCCCGCCTTGTACAAGGGCTTGGCGGTTGCTGGGGTGTTGTCACTGGTGGCTTTCTTCTTTGTCACGCAAAACATGCTGCCGGAAACCATGAAGCTGGCTGACGGCAAGGTCATCACCAGCATGAACCTGTTCTGGGCCTGTTCCGTGGGTCTGATCCTGACCGCAGCCCTGGTCTGGATCACCGAGTACTACACCGGCACCCAATACCAGCCCGTGCGCCACATTGCGCAAGCTTCCACCACGGGTCACGGCACCAATATCATCGCCGGCCTGGGTGTCTCGATGCGTTCCACCGCCTGGCCGGTGATGTTTGTCTGCGTGGCCATCTACAGCGCTTACGCGCTGGCCGGCCTGTACGGCATTGCGATTGCAGCCACCTCCATGCTCAGCATGGCAGGCATTGTGGTGGCACTGGACGCTTATGGTCCGATCACCGACAACGCTGGCGGCGCCCAAGAGCGTGCGCGACATCACCGACCCACTGGACGCGGTGGGCAACACCACCAAGGCCGTGACCAAAGGTTATGCCATCGGTTCCGCCGGTCTGGCAGCCTTGGTGCTGTTTGCCGACTACACCCACAAGCTGGAGGGCCTGGGCGCACACATCAGCTTCGATCTGAGCAACCCCAAGGTCATCATCGGTCTGTTCATCGGAGGCATGATTCCCTACCTGTTTGGCGCGATGGCCATGGAAGCGGTTGGCCGCGCTGCCGGTTCGGTGGTGGTTGAAGTGCGCCGCCAGTTCCGCGACATTAAAGGCATCATGGATGGCACGGGTAAGCCCGAGTACGACAAAGCTGTTGATATGCTGACAACTGCTGCGATTAAAGAGATGATTATTCCTTCGCTCTTACCCGTGGTGGTGCCTGTTGCGGTGGGCCTGTTGTTAGGTCCTAAAGCGTTGGGCGGTTTGTTGATGGGTACGATTGTGACGGGT
>JBEGLK010000271.1:0-5731 GCA_041183605.1 Pseudomonadota bacterium | reverse complement strand
GCCAAACACCGAATGGGTCATCGATGTTCACCAACTCAACAAACGCTTTGGTGGCAAACACGTCGTCAAAGACCTGACGCTGCAAGTCAAACGAGGCGAAATCTATGGCTTTTTGGGTCCCAACGGCAGCGGAAAGACCACGTCCATTCGACTCATGTGCGGCCTGCTCACCGCAGACAGCGGCAGTGGAACCTGCCTGGGGCACGACATCATCACACAAAGCAGGATGATCAAGCGCCAGGTTGGCTACATGACACAACGCTTCTCATTGTGGGAAGACCTCACCATTGCCGAGAACCTGCGTTTTGTCGCGCGCATGTACAACATGCCGCAGGTTGAATCCTGTGTACAGCACGCGCTGGCCCGTTTGCAGATGCAAGACCATCAACATCAACTCGCGGGCACTCTCTCGGGTGGCTGGAAACAGCGCCTGGCCCTGGCCGCCTGCCTGTTGCATGAGCCCAAGCTCCTGCTGCTGGACGAACCCACTGCGGGTGTGGACCCACAAGCCCGCCGCGACTTCTGGGAACAAATTCATCAACTGGTCGACACCGGTATCACCACCCTGGTCTCGACACACTACATGGACGAGGCCGAGCGTTGCCATCGACTCGCCTACCTGTCCCAAGGTGAACTCCTATTTTCCGGCAAGGTCGATGAACTCATTGCCGCGCAAGGCCTGCACACCTGGCAAGTCACCGGCGGGGCACACGAGCACCTGATACAACGCTTCAGATCACTGCCTGGCGTGGAACAAGTCACCAGCTTCGGGCATCAGCTCCACATCAGCGGCAAGGATGAACGGCTTTTGCAAATGGCGGTTGATACCGTCCTTGCCGAGACACCTCTGGGCGCCAACAAAGTGGCCACCACGCTGGAAGATGCCTTCATCCTCCTGACGCGCGCGCAACACTGATCCCGACCATGCAACGCTTTTCTGCATCACGCTGGCTTGCCATCCTGATCAAGGAGTTCATTCAACTCAAGCGCGACCGCCTGACCTTCGGCATGATTGTTGGTGTTCCACTCATGCTCTTGCTGTTGTTTGGTTATGCCATCAACTCTGACCCCAAACATCTGCCTGCTGCCGTCGTCATGGCAGACCCTGGCCCCTTTGCGCGCTCGTACGTCGCTGCCATGCAGAACAGTTCCTACTTCAACGTGCTTGGAACGGTGGACGAGGCGCAAGCCGACACCCTGCTCAAACAAGGACGCGTGCAATTTGTGGTGACCTTTCCGCCCGGGTTTCATCGTGATGTGGTGCGCGGTGACCCTGCCACGGTCCTGGTGGAAGCCGATGCCACCGACCCCATGGCCACCAGCGGCGCCATAGCGGTGTTGTCGCAAATATCACCTCAGGTCTCGCCCCAATTGTTCGGCAGCGAGATCTCGGGCGGCACAGGCACGACCAGCCCGCCCATCAACCTCATCGTTCACCGCCGCTACAACCCGGAAGCGCAAACAAGCTACAACATCGTGCCAGGCTTGATGGGCGTCATCATCAACATGACCATGGTGCTCATGACAAGCCTGGCCATCACGCGGGAACGCGAACGGGGCACTTTCGAGAACCTGCTCGCCACACCCGCCACACCGCTCGAAGTCATTTCGGGCAAGATCATTCCCTACATCCTGATTGGCTTCATTCAGATCACACTCATTCTGCTGATTGCGCGATTTGTGTTCCAGGTACCGGTGCTCGGCAATCTGATGCTGTTGTATGGCGTGGTGTTCCTGTTCATCCTGGCCAACCTGACCGTGGGCATCACCTTCAGCACCCTGGCCCGCAACCAACTGCAGGCCATGCAATTGACCTATTTTTACTTCTTGCCGTCGCTGTTGCTCTCGGGCTTCATGTTCCCGTTTCGTGGCATGCCCGAATGGGCACAAATGGTCGGGAACGTGCTGCCACTCACGCATTTTCTGGTGCTGGTGCGCGGCATCCTGCTCAAGGCCAACGGTTTCACCGAGCTGTGGCCGCATATCTGGCCACTGGTAGTGTTTACCCTTGCACTCTTGGGCGTGGGCGTAAAGAGCTTCAGCAAAACGCTTGATTAAATTGAAATGACCTGTTGCCCCAGGGCTACAAGCCAATGGTGAATGGGACAGAGGCGGGTAATATGACACGCTGTGTTCGTCGCCAACGCATAGACAAACCCATCAGGAGCATCACCATCATGTTTCGCCGCACGCTTATCACCTTCTGCATGGCAGCCCTCTCGGGCTCCGTTCTGGCCCAGGCTTATCCCAACCGCCCCATCAAGCTGCAAGTGCCCTTTGCTCCCGGAGGGGCCACGGACATCATTGCCCGCACCATTGGCGAAGCCTTGGGTCGAGCACTCGGGCAGCCTGTGGTGGTGGAAAACAAGGCAGGCGGCGGTGGCGTTGTGGGGGCAACCGAGACCGCAAGAGCCGCACCCGATGGGTATTCACTGGGCATGGCGACGGTCTCCACCGTGGCGTCCAACCCAGCCATCAACCCGAAAATTGCCTATAACCCGTTGACTGATTTCACCCCCATCATCAACATCGCGGCAACACCCAATGTGATTGCGGTGCATCCGAGTTTCCCGGCCAAGGACTTCAAAAGCTTCCTGGCCGAAATCAAGTCGCATCCGGGAAAATATTCCTATGCCACTTCCGGCGTCGGCACCATTGGCCACATGCAGACAGAACTGTTCAAAAATCTGACCGGCACCTTCATTACCCACATCCCCTACCGCGGCGCCGGCCCCGCACTCAATGACGTGATTGCGGGCCAGGTGCCGATGACGTTTGACAACCTGCCGTCACCCCTGCCCTACATTCAGACGAATCGGCTCGTGGCCATTGTGGTGGCAGCGCCCCAGCGCTTGCCGCAGTTGCCCAACGTGCCAACTTTCAAAGAGGTGGGACTGGAAGCGGTCAATCGCATGGCGTTTTACGGCATCTATGGCCCCAAGGGTCTGCCCAAGGAGGTGGTTGACAAAATCAATGCCGCCGTGCGCAAGGCACTGGAAGATCCCGCTGTGAAAACTCGCATCGAAGATACCGGTTCGCTGATCATCGGCAATTCGCCTGAACAGTTTGCTGCTCAAATCAAGGCGGAGTACGAGGTTTACAAAAAGGTGGTGGATTCAGCCAAGCTCAAACTCGAATGAGACAGAGCCTAGACACTTAGCCGTAGACGCAAAAAAACCCCGCTACGCTGGGCGTAACGAGGTTTTTAGGTTGTACTGGCGGAAACGGAGGGATTCGAACCCTCGATGAGGCTCTACTTGTACTGGCGGAAACGGAGGGATTCGAACCCTCGATGAGGCTCTACACCCCATACTCCCTTAGCAGGGGAGCACCTTCGGCCACTCGGTCACGTTTCCTGAAAATCAGAGCCGCAATTATGTCACGACTTCAGTGCTTTTTTCAGGCTGGCGCCTGATCCAGGCCAAAAGCTTTGTGCAGCGCCTTGACGGCAAGCTCCATGTATTTCTCGTCGATCACGACCGAGGTCTTGATTTCGCTGGTGGAGATCATCTGGATGTTGATGCCTTCTTCGCTGAGCACACGGAACATGGTGCTGGCCACACCGACGTGGCTGCGCATGCCGATGCCGACGATCGACACCTTGCAGATCTTGGTGTCGCCCACCACTTCCTGCGCACCGAGCTTGGGCACCACCACGGTTTTCAGCAGATCCATGGCCTTGGCGTAGTCGCCGTGGTTCACGGTAAAGCTGAAGTCGGTCTTGCCATCCTTGCTGATGTTCTGGATGATCATGTCCACTTCGATGTTGGCATCAGCCACCGCACCGAGGATCTGGTAGGCGATGCCAGGTTTGTCGGGCACGCCCAGCACAGAAATTTTGGTCTCGTCGCGGGTGAACGCGATGCCTGAAACGATGGCTTGCTCCATGTTTTCGTCTTCCTCAAAAGTGATCAGGGTGCCAGATTTGGCTTCTTCATTGATGTCGATGTCCCACGGCGTGAAGCTCGACAGCACACGCAGTTTGACCTTGTACTTGCCGGCAAATTCCACCGAGCGGATTTGCAGCACCTTGGAGCCCATCGAGGCCATTTCCAGCATTTCTTCAAAGCTGACGGTCTGCAGGCGGCGCGCGTCGGGCACCACACGTGGATCGGTGGTGTAAACGCCGTCAACGTCGGTGTAGATCAGGCATTCGTCGGCCTTCATGGCGGCAGCCACTGCCACGGCCGAAGTATCGGACCCACCGCGACCCAGCGTGGTGATATTGCCCTGCTCGTCCAGGCCCTGGAAGCCAGTGACAATCACGACTTTGCCAGCATTCAAATCAGCACGCACACGTGCGTCATCGATCGATTCGATACGCGCCTTGGTGTAAGCGCTGTTGGTGCGAATCGGCACCTGCCAGCCGGCATAACTCACCGACTCCAGGCCCTGGGCCTGCAGCGCAATGGCCAACAAGGCGCTGGATGCCTGCTCGCCAGTGGCTGCAAGCATGTCGAGTTCGCGGTTGTAAGCGTCGGTCTGTTTTGACGGCGCCAGTTCTTTGGCCAGCGCCAGCAGGCGATTGGTTTCGCCGCTCATGGCACTTGGCACCACCACCATCTGGTGGCCCGCGCGGGCCCATTTGGCGACGCGTTTGGCGACATTGCTGATGCGCTCGGTAGAGCCCATCGAAGTACCGCCGTATTTATGGACAATCAGGGACATGAAGGGTTTGAAGAGGGTTACAAAGGTTAGGGATTGTACCAATCGAGGACTTTCCCCCGCCTGACACAAAAGCCCTGCCCCACCTTCAGATGCACTTGATGGCCGCGGGTCTGGCAAGCCGCAAGCTGATGCATCAGGGCCTCCAGTTGTGCGCTGGTCGGTGTCACCTGATGCACAAGCAGCAACCAGTGGCGCAGCAGATTGGCCTGGCGCGCTTGACTCAGCGCCTGCAAGGCCTTAATTTCCGGTGGCACCCCTGTCCGAGCCAGATCCTCAACCGCCACCTCGTCCAGCACCGCCTGGGCCTGCGCCGCATGCCGGCTGCTGCGGGCAAAGGTATCCCGGAACTGCGGGAACGTGGCATGCAATGCTGGCAACAGGCGGGCACGAATGCGGTTGCGGGTAAAACGTTCATCGACATTGCTCGGGTCTTCAATAAATGCCGCGCCCTGTGTCCGCAGCCAGTCCCGAATCGCTGCGCCGCTCACCTGCAGCAGTGGGCGGCAATAACTCAGACCGGCGCGCTGCCATTGGGCTGCCATGGCACTCAGGCCGGGCAAGCCCGCACCCCGGCTCAACGCCAGCAGCAGGGTTTCAATCTGGTCGTCGGCATGCTGGGCAATGGCAATGGTTTGGATGGCGTCCGAGCCGAGTTGTGCCAGCGCCAGCGCATCAATGGCGTTGTAGCGGGCGTAGCGTGCGGCGGCCTCCGGGCTTTGCCCAGGGGCGTGACGGGCATCGACTTTTTGCACCAGCAGCGGCACCTGCAGTTCAGCGCAATAACTTCGGCAATGGCGCTCGAAATCATCGCCTGCCGCCTGCAGGCCGTGGTGCACATGCACCGCCATGACCTGCCGCGGCCATTTGCGCGCGCAAGCCAGCAGCAAGGCTGTGGAATCGGCACCACCGCTATAGGCCACCGCCAAAGGCAAAGTTGGCTCAAACATGGCCATGGCCTGCTCGAAGGAGCGTGTCATGGCATCACGGCAGTTTATTTGCCGGTGTTTTTGGTGTCGGTGAATCGGCCATAACTTTGCAGGCGCTCATAACGGCGCGCCAGCAG
>JBEGLK010000270.1:0-3323 GCA_041183605.1 Pseudomonadota bacterium | reverse complement strand
GTGGTCCAGAAAACTTGCAGCACATAACGCTGCGGGTTTTCAATGCCGCGGTTGAACTTGAAACCTTCAAAACCTTTGGATTGTCCAAGGACTTGCTTCAAGCCGCGCTGCACGGCCTCTTCAAAGGCGGCGTTCTGGCCGGGCTGAATCGTAAAGTCGGCAATTTCAAGAATCATCAAAGTCTCCGTGGGATTGGGGTGAATTCAGTAGCTCGCAAGTCTAGCGTTTTCAATCCGGGCCTGAGTCGAAGTCATTGAAGCATGCGGTATGCTGGGCCCATGAACCAATCCTTGAAGTTCCCCATGGACGCATTTCTCGCTCCAGACTGGCCAGCACCTGCAGGAGTGCGGGCGGTTTGCACGACCCGCACAGGCGGTGTATCCGCAGCGCCCTATGACAGCCTGAACCTCGGCGACCACGTGGGTGACGAGGCTGCCCATGTAGTAGCCAATCGGGAAATTTTTCAGCAGGCCATCGGCGCGCGCCCGGTATTTCTCAACCAGGTTCATGGCACCCAGGTGGTGGCGCTCGATGCCTCGACGCCTGACGGCACCGTGGCTGACGCCTGTTACACCGGTCAGCGTGGCCTGGCCTGCACCGTGATGGTGGCTGACTGCCTGCCGGTGTTATTCGCCACCACCAACGGACATCGGGTGGCTGCGGCCCACGCCGGTTGGCGTGGCTTGGCAGGGCAGGGCGGGGTCGGCATTCTTGAGGCGACTGTCAGGCAATTGGGGAGTGATCACATCATCGCCTGGCTCGGTCCGTGCATAGGCCCGCAAGCGTTTGAGGTCGGTGGCGAGGTGCGAGCCGCTTTCATTGCAACCCATCCGCTTGCCGGCGATTGTTTCAAAGCGCTCAAACCGGGCAAATGGCTGGCCGATCTGGCCGGCCTGGCGCGCTTGCGGCTGCGTGCGCTGGGCATCAGCCAAATTTACGGCAATAACAGCAGTGCGATCTGGTGCACGGTGGGCAACGCGTCACGTTTCTTTTCTTACCGACGCGATCGCGTCACCGGTCGTTTCGCTGCCAGCATCTGGCTTGAGGGCTGAGTCGGCTTTTGCCGCTTGAAGTTCAGCGGCTTCCTTTGCCTTGATGGCGCGTCGGCGCGCGGGGGTGCCCATCACATACAGCACCAGTCCCAATGGCAAAACGCCATACAAAACAAAGGTCATGATGCCGCCCAACAAGGTGCCGGTGCTGTGAGTGGCTTCGGCCACAGCCATGAGAATGGCCACATAAATCCAGGCGATGGCAACGATGTACATGGTAAATATGGTATTTTTTTGATGGGAATATGGCGCTGTCAGGATTGCGAAGGGCTTGACCTAAGATACTATCGAAAATATTGTTGATTACCTCGGATAGGGATACGCATGAATGAAAACGCGCAAGAACTGTGGCTGCAATCGGCTCAGAATCTACAGCAATCCATGGTTGAAAGTTTAAGCAAGGCTTTTGCGTCGTTTCAAAATATGGATTTGGGTGAAACCGGTGCCAAATTGTTGGCACCCACGGCGCGAGCTCCCCAAGTCCAGTTTTCTGCAGAAAAGCTGCAGGCGCTGCAGCAGCAGTTTCTGGCAGAGGCTGCCGAGTTGTGGAGCAACAGCGCGCAAGGCAAACTCCAGCTCAATGACCGTCGCTTTGCCGACGCGGCCTGGGCCGCCAACCCCTCGGCGTCCTTTGCTGCAGCGTCTTACCTGCTCAATGCCAAAACGCTCACCCAGATGGCAGAAGCGGTAGAGACCGATGCCAAGACCCGTGCCCGCATCCGTTTTGCAGTCGAGCAAATCGCCGCGGCCTCGGCACCCAGCAATTTCATGGCGCTCAACGCAGAGGCGCAAAAGAAAGCCATCGAAACCCAGGGCCAAAGCATTGCCAAAGGCATCCAGAACCTGTTGCATGACCTGCAACAAGGCCATGTGTCGATGACCGACGAGAGCATTTTTGAAGTCGGCAAAAACGTCGCCACCACCGAAGGTGCGGTGGTGTTTGAGAACGATTATTTTCAGCTCATCGAATACAAGCCCTTGACCGACAAGGTTTTCGAGAAGCCGTTTTTGCTGTTTCCCCCGTCCATCAACAAGTTTTATATCCTTGACCTGCAGCCAGACAACTCGCTGATCCGTTATGCCGTGGCACAAGGCCATCGCACCTTTGTGGTGAGCTGGCGCAACCCGGATGCTTCCATGGCCAAGGCCAGCTGGGACGATTACATCGAAAACGCCATCATCAAGGCCATCAAGGTCACGCAAGACATCACTGGCTCCAAGACCATCAACACGCTGGGCTTCTGCGTGGGCGGCACCATGTTGGGCAGCGCGCTGGCGGTGCTGGCTGCGCGCGGTGAAAAACCGGTGGCCAGCGCCACCTTCCTGACCTCCATGCTCGACTTTGCCGACACCGGTGTGCTCGACGTGTTCATCGACGAAGGTTTTGTCAAATACCGTGAGCAGGAAATGGGCAAGGGCGGCCTCATGAAGGGCAAGGACCTGGCCATGACCTTCAGCTTTTTGCGCCCCAACGACCTGGTCTGGAACTATGTGGTGGGCAACTACCTCAAGGGCGAAACACCACCGCCGTTTGACCTGCTTTACTGGAACAGTGACAGCACCAACCTCCCAGGCCCGTTTTACGCCTGGTACCTGCGCAACACCTACCTCGAAAACAATCTCACCAAACCCGGTGTGGCCACGGTTTGTGGTGAAAAGGTCGACCTCGGCTTGGTCGACATGCCGGTCTACATCTACGGCTCGCGTGAGGACCACATCGTTCCAATTGGCGGCGCCTACGCGTCTACCCAGTACCTGCCGGGTAAAAAGCGCTTTGTCATGGGTGCCTCCGGCCACATTGCTGGCGTTATCAATCCGCCGGCCAAGGGCAAACGCAGCCACTGGATCCGCGAGGACGGCAAGCTGCCCAAATCGGTGGATCAATGGATTGCCGGTGCTACTGAACACAAGGGCAGCTGGTGGACCGACTGGTCCGATTGGCTCGCCACACAGGCCGGCAAGCAGATTCCTGCGCCCAAGGCCTATGGCAAAGGCAAATACAAGGCAACTGAGCCCGCGCCCGGGCGTTACGTTCTGGTCAAGGCCTGATACTTTTTTTCAAGGCCTGATACTTTTTTTATTACTTCATTCTGAGAGGAAGACCCCATGGAAGATATCGTCATCGTTGCAGCTGCCCGTACGGCTGTTGGTAAATTTGGTGGCTCGTTGGCAACCGTTCCCGCCCCTGAACTGGGCGCCACCGTCATCAAGGCCCTGCTGGAGCAAACGGGTGTGAGCGCCGACCAGGTCGGTGAAGTCATCATGGGCCAG
>JBEGLK010000269.1:0-3337 GCA_041183605.1 Pseudomonadota bacterium | reverse complement strand
AACAATCGATACTACATTGTGCAGACATTCAGCCGAAGTGCTGAAACCACAAAGTGCAAGCGCCCTATCAAGAACGCCATTTGCCAATTTGAGGAGACATGCATTGAATCGTTCGAGCGTTCGTTCCATGACTTTCGTATTGGTGCACGGCGCCTACCACGGTGCCTGGTGCTGGAAGGATGTCGCCAAACGCCTGCGTGCATTGCAACACGAGGTCTACACGCCAACCCTCACGGGACTGGGGGAGCGCTCGCATCTGATGGCGAGCCGGCCGACACTTGAGACCTTCATTGAAGACGTGGCCCAGGTGATCCGCTACGAAGACCTGTCGGAGGTGATTCTGGTGGGACACAGCTTCGCGGGCTCGGTGGTGTCGGCCCTGGCCGACCGGATTCCGGGCAAGCTGTCTCACCTCGTTTACCTCGACGCGCAGGTTCTGCATTCCGGCCAGGCACCAGCAGACACGGCGCCTGCCGCCGCCATAGAGATATACAAACAACGTGCACAGGCCAGCGGCAACATCAGCATTCCTCCGCCCGCCGTGGAGAACTTCGGCATCGTCGATCCGGCCATGAAGGCGTGGGTCGGGGACCGCCTCACGCCCCATCCGTACCAAACTTACTTCGACCGTCTCGAACTGAAACACCCGCTAGGCAATGGATTGCCTGTGACCTACATCGCGGCAAGTGCCCCCCTGTTTCCCAACACGGCACACTCACGGCAAGTCGCGCGCGAGCAGCCAGGCTGGAACTACCTGGAGATCCCGACCGGGCATAACGTCATGTTGCTCATGCCCGAAGAGCTGACCAAAATGCTTGACGGTATCGCCAGAGCCAGCGACTCGCCGGAACCCCTCACTTGACCCACCACCCACTTTGACAAAGGAGACAACAAATGACTAACTTACATTCACGCCGCAGCATCGTTGCATCGGCGGCCGCTTTGGGCGCCGTGCTAGGCATGCCCTCACTGGCCTTTGGCCAGGCAGCGTTTCCCGACAAGTCCAAGGTGATCAGAGGCATCGTACCCTCGCCTGCCGGCAGCACCGTCGATACCCTGGCGCGTGCCTATGGCGTGGCAATGAGCGAGATCCTCGGCTCCAGCGTGATCATTGACAACCGACCCGGTGCCGAAGGGGTGATCGGCATCCAAGCCGCGAAGACCGCGCCAGCTGACGGCTACACCATCATGTTCACCTCGGTCTCGACACAATCGGTCAATCCGCACCTGTTCAAGCAGGCCGGCTACGATCCGCTCAAGGATTTCACACCGCTGGGCGGCACCATGAAGGTGCCCTTCATGATGATTGCAGGTTCGAAGTTTCCGTTCAAATCCGTCAGGGAGTTTGTGGTGGCGGCCAAAGCGGCGCCAGGCAAATACACCTACGCAAGTGTCTCCTCGACCACCCGCCTGGCCGGCGAGATGTTCGCCAATGCCGCCGGTGTCAAGTTGCTGAACGTGCCTTACAAGAATTTTGGCGATCTGATATCGGACACCTTGGCCAACCGGGTGGACTTTTTCTTTGCTGATGGTGGTGCCATGGTGCCTTATATGAGCCAGGGCATGCGCGGTGTGGCTGCTTGCACCAAAACACCGATTGCGCGTTTCCCTGACATGCCCTTGATGGCCAATGAGGGCGTGCCTTTCCAGCTCGAGGGCTGGCATGCCGCTTACGCGCCAGCGAACACCACGCCCGCCGCACTTGCGGTGTTGCGCGATGCACTGCGTAAGGCAGAGAGCAGCAAGGTGGTGAAGGACTATCTCACCAACGGCGGCAATGAGCCCATGAACCTGATTGGTGAGGACTTCGCCAAGTTCGAGAAGGCCGAGTACGACCGGTGGGGCAAGGCAGTGCGCGACGCAGGGCTCGCGGGCACACTCTGATCGGGCCTGCGCCAGCCGTCGCAACAATGAGCACGGGTTTTCTGAAATCGAAGGTCGTCAGGAAGACCCGTGCGTCGCTTTGAGTCGCTCATTCTGCGGAAACATGGCGCGTCGCGCCTCATCGTCCATCTCGGTCTTGAAGCTGTAGCGATCCTTTAATGCCAGTGCGCGTTGGGCGGCGGGACGGGCGTCGATGGTATCAACCAGGCGCTTCAGATTCGGCAGTTGGTCCCAAACGTCGTCGCCCAACGCATACGGCAGCGAGCGCGCCCAACCCCAAACCGCCATGTCGAGCAAGGTGTAAGACTCGTCAAGCATCCAGCGACGCGTCGACAGGCGCTGTTCGATCAGTTTCCAGTGGCGCCACGCCTCGAACTCGTAACGGTTCAGTGCGTAGGGAATGGGCTCAGGCGCGTAGTGCTTGAAGTGCACACACTGACCGGTGAAGGGACCGATGCCGGAGGCGGTGAACATCAGCCACGACAGCATCTCGCCCCGGCTTTCGGGTCGGCACAGGAATCGACCGGTCTTTTCGGCGAGGTAAAGCAGAATTGCGCTGCTGTCAAAAACCGTGGTGTCGCCATCCACGATGGCAGGCACCTTGGCGTTGGGGTTGATCGCCGTGAACTCAGGCGTGTGCTGCTCACCCTTGCGCGTGTCGATCGGAATCGCCTCGTATGGCAGATCGGCCTCTTCGAGGAACAGGGCCACCTTGCGCGGGTTCGGCGCAAGCGAGTAATAAAACTTCAACATGGAGCCTCCTGAATTTAAGCGCGCCGAAAACCCCGCCAGGCCGACCGGATCAAAGTGCGGATGCTGTGCTGGTTTTCCTGGTCGTCTTGGTCTTGGGTTTGCCATACTCGGCAGCAGGCGCGGCGGCTGCATTGCCGTCGCCCCACATGCCCTGCCGGTCAAGCATATCAATCAAGTGTTCCGCACCACTCAAGATATGACGGTACATCAGTGAACGCACCGCCTCGGCATCATGGACGCGAATGGCTTTCATGATGATCGGGTGGTATTCAAGTGCCCCCTCGAGTTGCCCCTCGATACTCGTGTAAAAACGGTTCGGCAACTGCTTGGTCAAGCTGCCGAGCAGCAAGGCCAGGCGCGGGGAATCCGCCGCAAGATTGATGGTGCGATGAAACCGGTGACCCAATTTGGCCGCCAGCGCGTCATCTTTCGCGGCCACAGCCTGCTCGTGCGCGAGGGCTTGTTGCTGCTGCAAAGCGAGTCTTTTGTGCGCCTGATGCCGCGTCGGGGCTTTGTTGTCAACAGTTTCAGCAAGGGTGATTTGCGGGACCTGTTCTGGGCGCAGGCCACCGTCGGTGCTGAACTTGCGGCGCGTGCGGCCAAATTGATGACGGAAGAGGGTTTTGCCCAATTGCAGGAATTGCACTTCGCGCACGAGCAGGCTGTGGCCGCGAAAGATGACGCGCTGGCGGCCAAATTG
>JBEGLK010000268.1:0-3343 GCA_041183605.1 Pseudomonadota bacterium | reverse complement strand
GTGTCGAAGTGCGCGACCCACGCCGTGCCAGCGGCCCCAAAGCCGAGGCCATCGGCGAAAAGTCTGGCGTGTTGTATGTGTTCATGCCGCCACTCGAAAAGCTCGAGCATTACCTCGATTTGCTGGCCGCTGTTGAGACCAGCGCCGAAGAACTTGGCATGCAACTGGTGCTCGAAGGTTACCCGCCGCCGCGCGATCCACGCCTGAAACTGCTGAGCGTCACGCCTGACCCGGGCGTGATCGAGGTCAACATCCACCCTGCGACCGACTGGAAGGAACTCGTTGCCAACACCGAGTTCCTCTACAACGCAGCCTTTGAGTCGCGCCTGAGTGCTGAAAAGTTCATGACCGACGGCCGCCATACCGGTACCGGTGGTGGCAACCACTTTGTCATGGGCGGCGCCACGCCGGCTGACAGCCCGTTTTTGCGCAAACCCGAGTTGCTGGCCAGCCTGCTGGTCTACTGGCACAACCATCCCAGTTTGAGCTATCTGTTCAGCGGCATGTTTGTCGGACCCACGAGCCAGGCGCCGCGTGTGGACGAAGCACGCAACGACCAGCTCTATGAGCTTGAAATTGCCATCGAACAAATCTACAAGAACCGCGAAATTTACGGCCAGGCCATGCCGCCGTGGCTGGTGGACCGCACGCTGCGCAACATCCTGATCGACGCCACCGGCAACACCCACCGCAGCGAAATCTCGATCGACAAGATGTACTCACCCGACTCGGCCACAGGTCGGCTGGGACTGCTGGAATTGCGCGCCTTCGAGATGCCACCGCATCCGCACATGAGCAGTGTCCAGCAGTTGTTGTTGCGCGCGCTGATTGCTCGTTTTTGGAAGACGCCTTACCGTGCACCTGCCACACGCTGGGGCACCGAACTGCACGACCGCTTCATGCTGCCCAAATTCATCGAGATGGATTTCCATGACGTGATGGCTGAAATGCGCCAAGCCGGTTATGCCTTTGATGAAAGCTGGTTTGCGCCGCACGTCGAATTTCGCTTTCCACTGATCGGCTCGGTCTGCTCGGCAGGCATCGAGCTGACGCTGCGCAATGCGTTGGAGCCCTGGCATGTGATGGGTGAAGAGAGCTCGGCGGGCGGTACCGCGCGTTATGTGGATTCTTCCCTGGAGCGCATCGAGGTGCGCGTGACCGGCCTCAACGAGAGCCGTTATGTAGTTACCTGCAACGGCCGCGCCCTGTCCTTGCAACCCACCGGTGTTGTCGGGGAGTTTGTCGCCGGTGTGCGTTACAAGGCATGGAATCCGCCCAGCAGCCTGCACCCCAGCATCGGTGTGCATGCGCCGCTGACGTTTGACATTGTGGATACCTGGATGAAACGCTCAGTGGGCGGCTGTCAGTACCATGTGGCGCACCCTGGCGGTCTGAGCTACCAGAGTTTGCCAGTCAATGCCAACGAGGCCGAGAGCCGGCGCCTGTCACGTTTTACCGCCATGGGACACACGCCGGGCTTGGTGCAGGTGCCACCAGCCACCATCAACGTGCCCGCCAGCCGCGAATTCCCGTTTACGCTGGATTTGCGGCGCGGATAGAGAATTGCCCTTGTTCTCAGGATAGGAGTTCAGTCAGTGATGCGCTCGCGTTGGTGACGGGCCACGCGAGCTAAGGCAAAAAGCCTTAGACGCGCTTCGCTTTGAGACATCGGCGGCCCCCAATACCTCAGCCGTTGCCGGTAAAGGTACAGGCCATCTCCACCAGTCAAAAAAATTATTTCAGCGCTACCTGCACATCACTCACGCGCATGCCCAGTGCGTCGGCAAACGCCTCGACGCTCTGGCCGCTGGAATAAAAGGCTTTTTTCAAAGCGGTGCGGCGCGCACGCTGTTGTTCGACCTCGGCCAGTACCTCATCGAGCAAGACCTGGATTTCTTCAGACGGGGTCCCAATGCGTGCCAGATAGTCCTGCCGTGTCAAACCGGATTTCTCGAACGCAGCCCGCAGTTGGCTGCGCAATTTGGGGCGCAGGTCTTCTTTGCTGCGCGCCTGACGCCGCTGAAACAATTCAACAATGGACAAAAATACATGTTCAGGTGCAACATCTTCAACCTGCTTGCCCTGCAGGTCATGACGCTTTTGGCCCGCAGCGACACATTGCAAATATCGCGTGGACCGGGTATGTACACCCAAGGCGGCCTTGAGCGAGTCGCGCTGGAACACTTCCGGATGGGCCGCCAGCAACTCCTGGAAAACTCCCAGTTTCAGCGGCAGGAAGCGCTCACCAAACAGGTGTGGGTACAACTCAAACAGCTTCTCGAGCACCGGCTGCACCGATGCAAAACGGTTTTTGGCCTTGGGCGCCTTGGTCTCGGCATCAACGGCGCCGTTCCCCTCGGCGTTTTGCGGTGCGACAGACGCAGTTGCTTCCTCGGAGGGGTTGCTGGCAGGCTCAGCTTGATCTTGAAGGGTATCGGTCATGGCATGAATCAAATAGAACAACCCGTGATTGTCATCCAAACTGCTGCTTCGCTGGCATACTTGCACAAATGAACGAAGCCATGCCAGTGCAACCCCAGCCAACCAAACCAGAACAAGCCAGCGTCGCTGCATTGGCGCAAGTCGTGTCAGCCTCCGCAGGTCACTTTGACGAGTTGCGGGGCTCGGTTTCAGGCACAACCGGCAACGCCGAATTCACCGAGGTCTGGCAGCAATTTTTTGCCACACTCGAGAATGATTCAGCGACCGACATGGACCAGCGCGCCGCCAATCTGGCACGCCAGGTGCGCGACAACGGCATCACCTACAACGTTTATGCCGATGAAAACGGGCCGCAGCGGCCCTGGTCGCTCGACCTGTTTCCTTTGATTGTCGAGCCGCTTGCGTGGCAGCGCATCGAAGCCGGGGTGCTGCAGCGCATGCGCTTGCTGGAGCGGGTGATGGCCGATGTCTACGGGCCACAAACCCTGTTGCATGACGGCATGTTGCCGCCGGCGCTGGTCCACGCCCACCCTGGTTACCTGCGTGCCATGCACGGTGTGGCACCGGTGGGTGGGCGCTACCTGCATATCGCCGCCTTCGATCTGGCGCGTGGCCCCGACGGCAACTGGTGGCTTGAGGCACAACGCAGCCAGGCCCCTTCGGGGCTGGGTTATCTGCTGGAAAACCGGCTGGCGATCGCGGCGCAATTTCCGCTCGCCTTCCAGACCCTTGGCGTGCAGCGTCTCGCCCTGACCTACCGCGCCCTGATGGACAGCCTCAAGGCCATGAGTCCGGCCGGTTCAGAAGCTCACCTGGCCTTGCTCACCCCCGGCCCCTACAACGAGACCTATTTTGAACACGCCTACCTGGCGCGTTACCTCGGCTTGACCCTGGTTGAAGG
>JBEGLK010000267.1:0-7338 GCA_041183605.1 Pseudomonadota bacterium | reverse complement strand
CGCGGGCTCGGCTCGTTCGATGGGTATCAATGTGGAGGGTGTTTAAATGGCGCGCTTGACCAAGAAACAAAAAGCCCAGCAAGGCAAAGTGGACAGCGGCAAGCTGTACCCCATTGGCGACGCTCTGGGTCTGGTGAAGGAATTTGCCAACGCCAAGTTCGATGAATCCATCGATGTGGCTGTGCAACTCGGTATCGATGCCAAGAAGTCTGATCAGGTGGTGCGTGGCGCTGTCGTGTTGCCCAATGGCACCGGCAAGACCAAACGCGTTGCCGTGTTCGCCCAGGGTGCCAAGGCTGAAGAAGCCAAGGCTGCGGGTGCTGACATCGTTGGTATGGATGACCTGGCTGCCATGGTCAAGGCGGGTGACATGCCTTTTGACGTGGTGATCGCTGCGCCTGATGCCATGCGTATCGTCGGTACCTTGGGTCAGATTCTCGGCCCGCGCGGCCTGATGCCCAACCCGAAGGTCGGCACCGTGACGCCTGATGTGGCTTCTGCCGTCAAGAACGCCAAGGCTGGCCAGGTCCAGTTCCGTGTTGACAAAGCCGGTATCGTGCATTCCACCATTGGCCGTCGTTCCTTTGACAGCGACAAGTTGAAAGACAACCTGGCCGCTCTGGTTGATGCTTTGGTGAAAGCCAAGCCTGCGTCCAGCAAGGGTCTGTACTTGCGCAAGGCCGCCGTCTCCAGCACCATGGGTGTTGGTGTGCGTGTCGACCTGCAATCGATTACCGCTTAAGGTAAGAAATTGGGCTGTCCGAAAGGATGGCCTGACGTGGTGGGCTGCGATGACTTCCGGGTTGTCGCAGGCCATCCAAGACCGTTGGTGTGCCGGGCCTGCCGGGCAAGGCACTTAATCCATGACAGCCAACGCAGATGGCGATCCCGCTGCCTAAGAATTGAAAAGTTCCTAAACAGTTGGTCGCTGCAATATGGTGTGCCCTGACGTGAAGTTATCAACAACACAGACGGGTGCTTTTTTAAGGAGTTGACCTTGAGTTTAAATCGCAGTGAGAAAGAAGCGGTCATCAGTGAAGTGACTGGCCTCGCCGCTAAAGCTCAAACGCTCGTGATTGCGGAATACCGTGGTATCACGGTCGCCGACATGACCAAACTGCGCACCATCGCGCGCAGCAATGGCGTCAGCCTGAGTGTGTTGAAAAACACCTTGGCCCGCCGTGCTGTCGCTGGTAGCGGTTTTGAGGTCGTGTCTGACCAGATGACCGGTCCGCTGATCTACGGCTTTTCTGAAGATGCTGTTGCCGCCGCGAAAGTGGTGGCTGACTTCGCAAAAACCAACGACAAGTTGGTGATTCGCGCAGGTGCATTTGCAGGCAAGGCTCTGGATGTGAACGGCGTGAAGCAACTGGCAAACATTCCTTCCAAGGAAGTGTTGTTGGCACAGTTGCTGGGCTTGATGCAGTCTCCAGTTTCACGCTTTGCGCGTGTGATGGCGGCTTTGGCAGAGCAAAAGGGCGGCGGCGCAGAAGCTCCCGCAGAGGCCGTTGCAGCTTAAGGCTTGCAATGCATAGAAATTAATCAATTGTTAGGAAAAAAAATGGCATTCGATAAAGACGCATTTTTGGCCGCGCTCGACAGCATGACGGTCATGGAACTCAACGACCTGGTGAAAGCCATCGAAGAGAAGTTTGGTGTGAGCGCTGCCGCTATGGCTGCTCCCGCTGCTGCTGGCGGTGGCGCTGCTGCTGCAGCCGCTGAAGAAAAAACCGAATTCAACGTGGTTCTGCTTGACGCAGGCGCTCAGAAGGTGTCGGTCATCAAGGCCGTTCGCGAAATCACCGGTCTGGGCCTCAAGGAAGCCAAGGACATGGTTGACGGCGCTCCGAAGAACGTCAAGGAAGGCGTTTCCAAGGCTGACGCTGAAGCCGCTCTGAAGAAGCTGGTTGAAGCTGGTGCCAAGGCCGAACTCAAGTAATTGAGTTTTCCCTGAGGCTGGAGTGCTGTCAAAGGCCTCCAGCCTTTGGTGTTTTTGCAGAACACACCGGAAAGCGGGTAAATTGCTCTATTTCCAGTGTCTTCTAACCCCGACAGCAGAAGATACCTTGGTTCGGGTTGCATGCAAGGTGCAACCGTCCGCCAATGATTGGTAGTGGCCAATCACCAAGCGTTAACGTCGTTCAGGACCGTCAC
The DNA here is from genome assembly GCA_041183605.1 of Pseudomonadota bacterium. Taxonomy (GTDB): domain Bacteria; phylum Pseudomonadota; class Gammaproteobacteria; order Burkholderiales; family Burkholderiaceae_C; genus Rhodoferax. The sequence continues at coordinate 5,184 of JBEGLK010000267.1, read as the reverse complement.
AGTCCTCATTTGCCCGGAGATTTCATGGCTTATTCATACACCGAACGCAAACGGATACGTAAAAATTTTGGCAGCCGCGACAGCGTGCTGGAGATTCCTTATCTGCTGCAAATGCAGAAGGATGCCTACACCGCCTTCTTGCAAGCGGACATCGCACCTAAAAAACGTACCGATGAAGGCCTGCAGGCAGCTTTCAACGCAGCGTTCCCGATCGTGTCACACAATGGTTTTGTCGAGATGAAATACCTCGACTACAACCTGGCCAAACCGGCGTTTGACGTGCGTGAATGCCAGACCCGTGGCTTGACCTTTTCGTCGTATGACCGTGAGTCCTCCACCTCGCAAAACAAGGTGGTCAAGGAAGTCAAGGAGCAAGAGGTTTACATGGGCGAAGTGCCCTTGATGACCGAAAAAGGTTCTTTTGTCATCAATGGCACCGAGCGTGTGATCGTGTCGCAACTGCACCGTTCACCCGGCGTGTTTTTTGAACACGACAAGGGCAAGACCCACAGCTCGGGCAAGTTGCTGTTCTCGGCGCGCATCATTCCCTACCGCGGTTCCTGGCTCGATTTCGAGTTCGACCCCAAGGACATCCTGTACTTCCGCGTTGACCGCCGCCGCAAGATGCCGGTCACGATCCTGCTCAAGGCCATCGGCCTGAACAACGAGTCGATCCTCGCCAACTTCTTTGTCAACGACAACTTCCGGCTGATGGACAGTGGCGCCCAAATGGAATTTGTGGCCGAACGTCTGCGCGGCGAAGTGGCCCGTTTTGACATCACCGACAAGAGCGGCAAGGTCATTGTGGTCAAGGAAAAACGTGTCACGGCACGCCATACCCGCGAATTGGAACAATCTGGCACCACCCACATCTCGGTGCCTGAGGACTTCCTGATTGGTCGCGTTGTCGCGCGCAATGTGGTTGATGCTGACACCGGTGAAATTCTGGCCAAGGCCAACGAAGAACTCACTGAAGTGCTGCTCAAGAAACTGCGCACCAGCGGCGTGCAGGAACTGGCCTGCATCTATACCAACGAACTCGACCAGGGTGCCTACATTTCGCAAACCCTGCGTACTGACGAGACAGCGGACGAATTTGCCGCCCGAGTCGCCATCTACCGCATGATGCGTCCCGGCGAGCCGCCGACTGAAGACGCCGTGCAAGCCCTGTTCCAGCGCCTGTTCTACAACCCAGACACCTACGACCTGTCACGTGTCGGCCGCATGAAATTCAACGCCAAGATGGGCCGCCCCGAGGCGACCGGTCCGATGGTGCTGACCAACGAAGACATCCTAGCTGTGGTCAAGGTCTTGGTTGATCTGCGCAACGGCCATGGCCAGGTCGACGACATTGATCACCTCGGCAATCGCCGCGTGCGTTGTGTCGGCGAACTCGCCGAAAACCAGTACCGCATGGGTCTGGCCCGTATTGAAAAAGCCGTCAAGGAACGCCTCGGTCAAGCCGAGCAAGAGCCCTTGATGCCGCATGACCTGATCAACAGCAAGCCGATTTCGGCAGCCTTGAAAGAGTTCTTCGGTGCTTCGCAGCTGTCCCAGTTCATGGACCAGACCAACCCGCTGTCCGAGATCACGCACAAGCGTCGTGTCTCGGCACTTGGCCCGGGCGGTTTGACACGTGAACGCGCCGGCTTTGAGGTACGCGACGTGCACGTGACCCATTACGGTCGCGTCTGCCCGATTGAAACGCCCGAAGGACCGAACATCGGCCTGATCAACTCGCTGGCCCTGTATGCCCGCCTCAACGACTACGGCTTCATTGAAACGCCTTACCGTCGTGTGGTCGATGGCAAGGTGACGATGGACATCGACTACCTGTCGGCCATCGAAGAAGGCAAGTACGTGATTGCCCAGGCCAACGCAGTGCTCGACAAGGAAGGCCACCTGACAGGCGAGTTGATCTCGGCCCGTGAAGCCGGTGAAACCATGATGGTCCCAGCTGACCGCGTGCAGTACATGGACGTGTCGCCCGCACAGATCGTGTCGGTGGCGGCCTCGCTGGTTCCGTTCCTGGAGCACGACGACGCCAACCGCGCCTTGATGGGCGCCAACATGTCGCGTCAGGCCGTGCCGATTCTGCGTCCCGAGAAGCCGATGGTCGGTACCGGTATCGAACGTGTCGCCGCCATCGACTCCGGCACCGTGGTGGTGGCCACCCGTGGCGGTGTGGTCGACTATGTCGATGCCACCCGTGTCGTGATTCGTGTCAACGACGCGGAAGCTCAGGCTGGTGAAGTGGGCGTGGACATCTACAACCTGATCAAGTACCAGCGTTCCAACCAGAACACCAACATCCACCAGCGTCCGATCGTCAAGAAGGGCGACGTGCTGGCCAAGGGTGACGTGATTGCAGACGGCGCTTCTACAGATTTGGGTGAACTGGCACTCGGCCAGAACATGCTGATCGGTTTCATGACCTGGAACGGTTACAACTTCGAAGATTCGATCCTGATCAGTGAACGTGTGGTCGCCGACGACCGTTACACCTCGATCCACATCGAAGAACTCGTGGTGATGGCGCGTGACACCAAGCTCGGTGCCGAAGAAATCACGCGCGACATTCCCAACCTCAGCGAACAGCAACTCAACCGTCTCGACGAGTCGGGCATCATCTACGTGGGCGCTGAAGTGCAACCGGGTGACACGCTGGTCGGCAAGGTCACACCCAAGGGTGAAACCACGCTGACGCCAGAAGAAAAACTGCTGCGCGCCATCTTTGGTGAAAAAGCCAGCGACGTCAAGGACACCTCGCTGCGCGTGGACCAGGGCTCGCAAGGCACGGTCATCGACGTGCAGGTGTTCACCCGCGAAGGCATCACGCGTGACCGCCGCGCCCAGCAGATCATTGACGACGAACTCAAGCGTTTCCGCCTGGACCTGAACGACCAGCTGCGCATTGTTGAAGCGGATGCTTTCGACCGGATCGAAAAATTGCTGGTGGGCAAAGTGGCCAATGGCGGTCCGCAAAAGCTGGCCAAGGGCACCAAGATCGATGCCGCTTACCTGGCTGCGGTCGAGAAGTTCCACTGGTTCGATATCCGCCCGGCTGATGAAGAGGTGTCGGCACAACTCGAGAGCATCAAGAATTCGCTCGAGCAGACCCGTCACCGTTTCGATTTGGCTTTTGAAGAAAAGCGCAAGAAACTCACACAAGGCGACGAGTTGCCCGCAGGTGTGCTGAAAATGGTCAAGGTGTATGTGGCTGTCAAGCGCCACCTGCAACCCGGTGACAAGATGGCCGGCCGCCACGGTAACAAGGGTGTGGTTTCCAAGATCGTGCCGGTGGAAGACATGCCGCACATGGCTGACGGTACCCCCTGCGACATCGTGCTGAACCCGCTTGGTGTGCCCTCACGGATGAACGTGGGTCAGGTGCTTGAAGTTCACTTGGGCTGGGCTGGTAAAGGCATTGGCCAACGTATCGGTGACATGCTGCAACACGAAGGTCGCGTGGCCGAACTGCGCGAGTTCCTGGGCGAGATCTACAACAGCACGGGCCGCAAGGAAGACCTGGCGCAACTCGACGACAAGCAGTTGCTGGCCATGGCCCACAGAACCTGACCACCGGCATGCCGTTTGCGACGCCGGTGTTTGACGGTGCTTCCGAAGACGAGATCCGTGCCATGCTCAAGCTGGCTTATCCGGACGACATCGCGGCAGCCAAGGGCCTGACGCCCACACGTACGCAGGCCTACCTGTATGACGGCCGCACTGGTGACCGCTTCGAGCGCCCGGTGACCGTGGGTTACATGCACTACCTGAAGCTGCACCACTTGGTCGACGACAAGATGCACGCCCGCTCCACCGGCCCGTACAGCCTGGTCACACAACAACCGCTGGGCGGCAAGGCCCAGTTCGGTGGCCAGCGTTTCGGTGAGATGGAAGTGTGGGCGCTGGAAGCCTACGGTGCGTCCTACACCTTGCAGGAAATGCTCACCGTCAAGTCCGACGACGTGCAGGGCCGCACCAAGGTGTACGAGAGCATCGTCAAGGGTGAACACTCGATTGAAGCCGGCATGCCGGAATCGTTCAACGTGCTGGTCAAGGAAATTCGTTCCCTGGGCCTGGACATTGAGCTCGAGCGCTCTTGATTGTTTGACACAAATTTAAGGATTTACACACATGAAATCATTACTCGATCTGTTCAAGCAATTCACGCCTGACGAGCACTTTGATGCCATCAAAATTGGCATGGCTTCGCCCGAGAAAATTCGTTCCTGGTCTTTTGGCGAAGTCAAAAAGCCGGAAACCATCAACTACCGCACCTTCAAGCCCGAGCGCGACGGTCTTTTTTGCGCCAAGATCTTTGGCCCCATCAAGGACTACGAATGCCTGTGCGGCAAGTACAAGCGCCTCAAGCACCGCGGTGTCATCTGCGAGAAATGCGGCGTTGAAGTCACCCAGACCAAGGTGCGTCGCGAACGCATGGGCCACATCGACCTGGCCGCGCCCTGCGCCCACATCTGGTTCCTGAAGTCTCTGCCGAGCCGTTTGGGCCTGGTGCTGGACATGACGCTGCGTGACATCGAACGCGTGTTGTACTTTGAAGCTTATGTGGTGACCGACCCCGGCATGACCCCGCTGAAGAAATACAGCATCATGTCGGAAGACGACTTCGACGCCAAGTTCAAGGAATACGGCGACGAGTTCCAGGCCAAGATGGGTGCCGAAGGCGTCAAGGATTTGCTGCAAAACCTCGACATCGACAGTTCCATTGAGAAGCTGCGCAACGATCCGAGCGGCTCCGAGCTCAAGATCAAGAAGAACACCAAGCGCCTCAAATTGCTTGAAGCGTTCAAGAAATCCGGCATCAAGCCGGAGTGGATGGTGCTTGACGTGTTGCCGGTGTTGCCGCCTGACCTGCGCCCGCTCGTGCCGCTGGACGGTGGCCGTTTTGCCACGTCTGACCTGAACGACCTGTACCGCCGCGTCATCAACCGTAACAGCCGTCTGCGCCGTCTGCTCGAACTCAAGGCGCCTGAAATCATTGCCCGCAATGAAAAACGCATGTTGCAGGAAGCTGTTGACAGCTTGCTCGACAACGGTCGTCGCGGCAAGGCCATGACTGGCGCCAACAAGCGCGCACTCAAGTCGCTGGCCGACATGATCAAGGGTAAGTCAGGCCGTTTCCGCCAGAACTTGCTGGGCAAACGCGTCGACTACTCG
>JBEGLK010000266.1:0-4982 GCA_041183605.1 Pseudomonadota bacterium | reverse complement strand
CTATAAGTCGTACGACAATCAGCGCATGAAACTTCAAACACAACGCTGGATTGACCGCTGGGTAGGCCAGGCGTTGTGTGCAGTTGTGTCTTTATGGGCACGTTTCTTCTCAAACGCGCCCTCACTTCAATTACACCAGACTCCGCGAAATATTCTGGTCATTTTGCTCTCTGAAATGGGCAGCGTGGTGCTTGCAGGCCCGATGTTCGCGGCGCTGCGAGCGCGTTACCCGGGCGCAAACATCCACGTGTTGCAGCTCAAGAAGAATCAGGAAGTCGCCAAGCTGTTGGGCCTCGCACAAGACGCTCATTTGCATGCGCTTGATGACAAGTCGGGCTTGGGGTTACTCAGGGATATCTGGCGGATCTGCCGAACGCTGCGCCGTCTTCCGTTGGATGTTGTCATTGACTGTGAGTTGTTTTCACGAATCAGCAGTTTGTTGAGTTACCTGAGCGGTGCCCATCTGCGTGTCGGCTTCACGCCGCACACGCAGGAGGGTCTGTACCGTGGCAGTTTTATCAACCGCGCCATCCCGTATAACCCTTATCAACACATCAGCAAGCAATTTTTGTCGCTGATCGATGCACTCGAAGGCGAGGCCATGCCGCGCAACAAGGCCGCTCCGATTCGCGGCTTGCCCGACGAGACCGGGCTTTCGGTTGTATATGAAACAGAAGAATTAAGCGCCTACCAACTAAAACTTCACAGGGATCATCCCACCTTGGCGCCAGGTAAGGTTGTGCTGATTTACGCAGGCGGTGGCCTGTTGCCTGAGCGCGCCTGGCCAGCAAGTTATTACGCGAAAATTGCCAGTGGGCTTTGCGATGCCGGATATTCGGTCGGATTGATTGGCCTGCGCGACGACGCAGTTTTGGCAAAGGAACTGTGTCTTCAGGTCCGCCATATGGCCTGTGTGGACCTGACCGGCTACACGAAAAGTATCCGCGAACTGTTGATGCTGTTCCACGCTGCACGCCTTTTGATCACCAATGACGGTGGGCCAGGTCACTTTGCATCGCTCACCCCCATCCAGACCATGGTTTTTTTTGGTCCCGAAACCGGTCGCCTTTATGGACCATTGGGACAGCGTGCCCAAATACTTGAATCGGGGATTGCCTGCTCGCCTTGTCTTTCTGCCTATAACCATCGCCTCACGTTTTGCGATGGCGACAACCAGTGCCTGAAACGCATCGCACCCGACCCCGTGCTGCGTGATGCATTGGCATGGTTAAGTCATCCCATGGCGCAGTTGTAAGAGTTGTACAGGTGAAAAAGCTGAGCTCATCCCGCATGTTTGCCTTGATTGAATGGCTCAAGGGGTTTCGTTACATTAAATTTGGCTTGGTGGGTGCTAGCGGTACGGTGGTCAATATGGCGATGCTTTATTTGGCGCAAGAATATCTCCTCGTCATCATTAACGACTCTCGCCAACGTCTTTATGCCTCGCTGGCGCTCGCGATTGCCGTTGCCACCATTAACAACTTTACCTGGAACAGGCTCTGGACCTGGGCTGACCGCATCAAGGCAGCACAACTTCAGCGTCAGCATTTAGCGCACAGCCAACTGGCAATCATCACCGGCCAATTAGGCCGCTATGCGCTGGCCTCCTGGTTGGGTATTGCCTTGCAGTACGGCTTGACTTTGTGGCTCGCCCATGTGCTGCATTATTTGCTGGCTAATGTCATTGCGATTGTTATCGCAAGCGTGAGCAATTTCCTGGCCAACGACCGGTGGACCTTCAGACACCAGGCATCCAAGTAGCCCATGCGCCCCATGATGCCGACCAATCTCCCTACTTCGCACAGTTGGAGCAAAAGCACCCTAGCCTGGCTGGCGTTACTCGCACTTGCGGTGCTAACCTACATTCTGGGTCTTGGTGGCCAGTACGCACTCACCAACGGTGACGAACTGGTTTACACACACATTGCGCGATTGACCGCAGCCAGCGGCCATTGGCTTCCGCTCGTTTCAGATCTGGATCACATGCGCAATACCAAACCGCCACTGCTTTTTTGGCAAGCGATCGTCGCCGGAGATTGGGGTCGAAACTGGAATATGGCAGCCTTGCGCTTGCCCAGCGTGATTTACACCTTGCTGATTACATTGGTCGTTGGCTCGGTAGTGGCTCGCATATCCGGCGATATGAGCAAGGGACTCATGGCTGCGTGCATTTATCTGGCGTTCCTGTGCACCTTTCGGTATGGGCGAACCTATCTCACCAGTGCGCCTGAATCATTTTGGCTGAATGTGCCGATGTTCTTTTTGCTGTGGCGGCAACTCAGGTCTTCGCGACCTCATTCGGCACAAGCAGGACCAACATCAGCACCTTCTGAATCCGTTAAATCAGACGCAAGAACCCTGGGCTGGCTGACCCATGTTGGGTTAGGTCTCGCCATGGGTATCGGCCTGGCCTAGAAATCGTTCGCGCTGATTGCACCGGCTGCGGCTACCCTTTGGTGCGCCCAGATTCTGGCCTTGCAACGTTTGACTTGGCGTGGAACTCTTGACATTTCGTTCAAGGTTGCACTCAGCGCCGTTGTTGCCTTGGGTATTTTTGGCCTGTGGTTTGTTTTGGATCCTGACCCGAAGGCAGTGTGGCAGGAGTTTGTGATAGGCGAAAACGCAGGTAAGCTCAGCAATAGCGCAGGTTATTGGCACACTGCATTCTTGGGTGGTGGCTACAGCATTTGGGCGCAATTTTTAGGTTATGCGCAAAACGCCGGACTGTTAGCCTTTGTGGTGCTCGGGTTGATGACTCTGGGCACGTCACAACTAGGGAAGTGGCGGCAACAGCCATTTAGTTCGGTGCCAAATTATTTCCGGACCCTTCTGATCTGGTTGGTCGTGTGGTTGCTTGTATTCACATTGCCCAGTCAACGCTCGGCACGTTACCTGATACCGGCCATGCCCGCTCTGGCCATCATGTTGACCTTATATTGGCAACAAATAGGGCGTGCTTGGTTTGTTCCATCGCTGTTGCTTTGCGGTGTATTCATGACGTTTTTCGGACGCATCACCTGGGCTGAATATGACTTGGGTATCGCTAATGCCTACGAGCTGATACTCACCTTGCTGGCCGTCAGTCTGGGGTGTATTCTGGTATTGGCGGGTTTAGCCAATTCTGCATGGACCCGAACTTGTGCATTGGCTACAAGTTTGGCCGTATTTGGCATATTCAGCTTAACCACTGCCCCCTTGAACGGACCGTCCGGTTCGTACGGCGACCAAGTAATGCAAAGAATCAGGGACAAACGCATCGCCGTTCCCAGCAGCTTTAATGGTCATGGTCAGTTTGAACGTTTTGAGTTTTTGTTGCCTGGCAATCGTTTTGTGGCTTATGACGGAGATGCACGTCTTTCCTTTACCAAAGCAGAAAATTCGGCCAAGTTGAAAACCCTGCTGGACACACACGATGCAGTCATCTGGTTACAAACCCGCGACGAGCCCTTCGAGCCACTCTGTGCACCCGAATGCCGTATTCTCTCTAGCCGTTGGGAAGTCAGGGGCCGGCATCAAAGTGGCGAGATCACCCTAAATAATCTATGGTATCCGCAACAGTGGTTGTTCAGACGCGAGTGGCTATTGGCGCACGCTTCTCGAAATTTCGGCGACGATTCAGAGAAATCAAGCCGTTAACCTGCAAGACAACCCACAGCCAAGGATCGATCAGAGCATCCCACAAATTGCCGCTCGGTAAACGTGTAAAAACAAACAGCGTTATCACCAAAGCAAAGGAAAGTGTGAATAGCTGACCGTCCTTCCTCGCCACCCCCATGCGCCACAATATTAGCGCCAACGTGCAAGCCAAGGCTACCGCCGGTGTGCCAAATCCCCAGGCATAAATTGAGGTCGGCCACAAGGCTAGCAAGTCGCACAGCAATACCCAACCCAGAAAAATCCCGGCAAGCTGCAAATACCATGAAGATCCTTCATTTGGAACAGCAGCAAGCCACTTCAACTGAGACAACTTCGACTTTTGCACAATCCATACAGCGCAAAGCACGATACTCATCAAGCTGGGCGCTTGAAATGCGAGGCCTAGCCAGTAACTGGGTGACAGCGGACCAGGCCATAGCGACCAAGCGAAAACAAGCACAGCAAACCATGCCGGTCGCCGCAGTTGATACCTAGCTCCAAGAGCAAAGGCAAGTGAGCCCAAGACCACGCACCATGCGACATGCATGTTTGCGCAGGCGACACAAAAACCAGAATTGAGTTCAAATCCACGAAGTTTCCCAAAGGTCAGTTTTTACTCTTGGCAAAGCGTTGCCAGGCAATATGTGTGCGTCGATCGGTGAAACTAACCCATAGACTGTCGTCAGCCCAAGCCAAGGCGGGATAAGAGTACTCTTCATTCTCTGTGCCTTGGGCAATTCGATGTAGAGTGCTCCAATTCTTGCCGTCAACAGACTGACTTAAATCGAGTTGTGACCGCGAATTCGCAGTGGAATTGTGGGCGAGCACCATAAATCCAGGTGTCAGCCCGAGACCAGCCACGGACGAATTCGGGTTAACTAACTTCAGGTCTGGCAAATCTTGCCAATGCGCGCCACCATCTGCCGTCTGAACCACGCCGACATGACCAGGAGACCGTTGATCACGCATTAGGGCCAACCAGTTGCTTTCGCTTAGCATTACTAACGTAGGCTGAAGCAAGTGCCTGCGCTGTGACATTCTCACCATACCCAAGAATTCAGCATTCGGACCAAACCGTAACGCTACGGGGTACTTCATTCCCAATTCAAAATGCACAGGCAACACCATGCCTTTATCCGCGAGAGGCATTGGCGCCGTCCGTACCAAAAAACTGGTATTCCAAAACCATGACAAGGGCAATATTCGAACAACTTCAAAACCAAGTTTGTCAAGATCTGTGGCACTGGTGTTTTGCCGCAAATGCACAATGCGGCTTGCCGCCCATCCGCCTAAACCTGTAGCCACAACAAACAGATGCAAGCGCTGGGTGGAATCAAGCCACGCAA
>JBEGLK010000265.1:0-6021 GCA_041183605.1 Pseudomonadota bacterium | reverse complement strand
CCTGTCAGCTTCCGCAGTTTGCAGGTGTTGTCAGGCATGTCTTGATCTTGGTGAAGACCGTGTCCAATTGCTGTCCTACTGCATAAACCGTCGCAATGACCGCCACAGCGATCAGAGCCGCAATCAGTCCATATTCGATGGCGGTCACGCCCTCTTCGTCACGCAGAAAGTTACGTGTAGCGACAAATGCTTTTTCCATGATGAATCCCCAGTTCGACTAAAAACACCAGCCACCTCCTGAAGGCAACTGACCGATTAGCAGAACAATCAACAGCACCCTTGTCAGCGTGTTATTGATTCAGTTTCTGCATGGGGTGTAGCGTGCGCCTGCACTCGCATGCAGGACGTGATAATTCTCAATTTTGAGAAGGAAATGAGGAATTTTTCGTGCAAGGCTTGCACGCGCGGTTAGAACCGTTAGAGCGATTGGCCTGGTTCCGCAGTTCTAGCCTCTTCCAACAGCCACTGGCGGAAGGCCTGCACCATCGGCCGTTTGACAATGGCCTCCGCGATCACCAGACCAGGTGATAGGCGTGATCCTGCCGCACGGCGATGTCGAAGGGAGCGACCAGCCGGCCTTGCGCGATGGCATTGGCAACCAGCGGCCGGGAGGCCAGCGCCACGCCCAGGCCGTCGAGCGCCGCCACATAGGCCAGCCCGGAATCACCAAAATGCGGCCCGGCTTTGGTGTCCACACCGCTCACGCCGGCCAGCCGACACCAGTCCTCCCATCCCGGACCCGAGCGCTCATTTACCGTCGCATCGTCATGCAACAACACCTGATGGCGCATGTCGGCGGGCACGCGCAATGGCGGATCCGCGTCCAGCAGCTTGGGGCTGCACACCGCGATGTAGTCGGAACCAAACACGCGGTCTACGTGGTAGCCCGGATAGTCGCCGAGGCCAAAACGGATCGCCACCAGCGAATCGTCCTGGCGCAGGTCCAAAGGTTCAAGGGCAGCGGTCACCGCGGCCTGATTGCCATCCATGGTGGCAAGCGACCGGATCACGTGCAGGCTCAGTGACGGCTGCTTCAAAGCAAAACTTCGCAAACGCGGCACCAGCCAGCGCGTGGCAAAAGACGGAGGCAACATGACGATCAAGCGGCCTTGACCCACACGCGCATGGGCACTTTCAACTGCAGCGGCAAAACATGCGAGCCCCTCGCGCACCTTGGGCAACATGGCCTCGCCCTGAGGCGTGAGCGCCAGCGCACGCGTCAACCGGTCAAACAGAAGCACCCCCATGGATTCTTCCAAGAGTTTGATCTGATGACTGACCGCAGTTGGCGTGACCGACAACTCCAGTGCCGCGTTTTTGAAACTGAGGTGGCGCGCCGCCGCTTCAAAGGCACGCAGGGCATTCAAGGATGGCAAACGGTAAACCATGAATTAGCTTTTGTTATGCGTCGCATGAAAATTGATCATTTGCTGCAGCGCAGCATTGACGCTATCGTAGCACCGTGTCCTCAAGAGGGGCACTTATCCAGCCAAAGGAACCCACATCATGAAAATCTTCTTTAGCCTGGTGAACTTTGTTGTCGGCGTGATCTCCCTGCTGATCGGGCTCGGCAACCTGTTTTTCCTGGCCAACAACCCAACCGGTGCCGTGGCCGGCGTGATGGCCATGGTGGTGGGCGTCACCTTCCTGTGGCTTGCCACCCAAGCCATGTTCAGCCACCCCAAACACAGCGAGCAGTCGCCCGGGATTCAGCGTTAAAACCGGCAAAACCCAGGCTTCGGCTCAATTGACGGTGCGCCAACTGCCGTCGGCCTGGCGGCAGGCGGTACCGACCACCTTTTCAGGCCGGCCACCAATCACGGCATCCACTGTGTATTCACGGCAGGGACCTGCGGCTGCGTCATAGGTGCGCGTGGGCACCACCGTGTACTGGTTGCGGGTATCGGGGTTGACCCAGCGTGACGGCACCCCGGTGCGCACCGTTTCAAGCGCATGGGCGGTCTTGAGGCGATCGGTCTCGTCCATCGAGCGGCCGACATTGCCGCCAATGTTCGCGCCAATCACGGTGCCCAGAATGATGGCTGCGGTGCGGCCATCACCGCGCCCTACGTGAGAACCGATGAGCCCCCCCAACAGGCCACCAATCACCATGCCACTTTGTTCCTGAGTCGCCGGTGTCGAGCAACCCAACATAGCCAGGGAAATGGTCGAAACGAGTACAAAACGAAGTGGCGAATTCATGCTGAAGTCCCTTTCAGAAAGTCGCTTCAGTCTAAAAACCCAAGGTTTCGATGCATTGATAACTCTCAATGCAAGCGTGGTTCAGGACCCCGCCGCCCCTCGGTTGCGGCAGGCTCAGTCGGCTGGTTTTACTGGAACTTGGTGACGACGTAGGTTCCGGTGATGGCAGAAGTTGTCATGCCCTTGAAAATGCCCTCCACCTCGGACAGCGAGATTTCACCGCTGACCATCTTGCCGGGCGTGAGGCGGCCCTTGGCAATCAGCGGGATCATGGTGTCGTAACGGTGCGCCGGCATGCCCAGCGAGCCGACAATCTCAAGTTCCCGCATCACCATCTGGTCAATCGGCACACTGATGAAGCCGGCTTCCTTCATGGTCGTGACGCCGAGTTGCAGGTGGCGGCCGCCCTTGCGCAGGCTGTTGACGCCGTTGACGCAGGTTTCGGTGATGCCCAGCGCGTCCACCGAGACATGGGCGCCACCCTTGGTGATTTCCATCACTGCCTCGACCGGATTGCACTCGCGACTGTTGATCGTGAAGTCTGCACCCATGGTCTTGGCCAGCGCCAGGTTGGACGCATTCACGTCGACACCGATGACACGGGCGCCAACCGACGAGGCGATATTGATGGCCGACAGGCCGATGCCGCCGCAACCGTAAACCACCACCCACTCGCCATTGCCCACGCGAGCCCGGTCGACCAGACCATGGTAGGAGGTCATGAAACGGCAGCCCAGCGCGGCGCCGTCGGTAAAACTCACTTCTTCCGGCAGGTGCACCAGGTTGCGGTCGGCCATGGGCACACACACGTACTCGCCATAGCCGCCGGAATAGGTGCGACCGGGTGTTTCCTTGTGGTCGCAACGGTTGGTGTGGCCGGTCTGACAGTACTCGCAGGTGCCGTCGCTGCCGGAGAAGGGCACGACCACGCGGTCACCCTTCTTGAAACGCGTCACGCCCGGGCTCACTTCTTCAACGACACCAGACAACTCGTGGCCCATCACCACCGGATAGTCGCGGATATGGTCGCCGATCCAGGCATGCCAGTCGCTACGGCACACGCCGTTGCCCATGACACGGATCATCGCGCCGCCAGCGACCAGGTTCGGGGTCGGCACGTCCCGCAAAATGAGTTTCTGAACCGCTTCCAGAACCAGCGCTTTCATGTGAGTATCTCCTTCAGTTTTTGATCATTAGAACGTCCCGCCACCCTCACACAGGACAGCGCAAACACAGCCAGCGCATCTTACACGAGGATTACACCTGACCAAAAAAAAGCGCCCGGTCGGGCGCTTTTGAGAGTGGGTAGTCGCCCGGATTTACTTGGCAACCACGCGCACCATTTCCAGGCACTTGTTGGAGTAGCCCCACTCGTTGTCGTACCAGCTCACCAGCTTGACGAAGGTACCGTCCAGCGCAATGGAGGCATCGGCATCAAACACCGAGGTGCGGGTTTCGCCGCGGAAGTCGGTGGCCACCACCTTCTGCTCGGTGTAACCCAGCACGCCTTTGAGCGCGCCTTCGCTTTGGGCCTTGATTTCAGCGCAGATCTGTCAGGTCAACCACCGACACGTCGCTGGTGGGCACGCGGAAAGACATGCCGGTGAGCTTCTTGTTGAGCGCCGGAATCACCACACCCACCGCCTTGGCAGCGCCGGTGCTGCTCGGGATGATGTTTTCCAGAATGCCACGGCCACCGCGCCAGTCCTTGTTGCTCGGGCCGTCGACGGTTTTTTGCGTGGCGGTGGCAGCATGCACGGTGGTCATCAGGCCGCGCTTGATGCCCCACTTGTCGTTGATGACCTTGGCCAGCGGAGCCAGGCAGTTGGTGGTGCAGGAGGCATTGCTGATGATGGTCTGGCCGGCGTAGGTCTTGTCGTTCACGCCAAAAACAAACATCGGGGTGTCATCCTTGGAGGGTGCCGAGAAGATGACTTTTTTGGCGCCAGCAGCCAGATGTTTTTCACCCGAGGCCTTGTCGAGGAACAGGCCGGTGGATTCGATCACCACATCGGCACCAACTTCGTTCCACTTCAGGTTGGCCGGATCACGCTCCTGGGTCAGGCGGATCTTCTTGCCGTTGACGACCAGCGTGTTGCCGTCGACCGAGACCTCACCCTTGAAACGGCCATGCACGCTGTCGTATTGCAGCATGTAGGCCAGGTAGTCGGGTTCCAGCAAGTCGTTGATGGCAACCACTTCGATGTCGCTGAAATTCTGCAAGGCAGAGCGCAACACGTTGCGGCCGATTCGGCCAAAGCCGTTGATACCAATCTTGATCGTCATACTTTTCTCCAGGAGTTAAAAAATCGATGTCAGGAACGCTTATTTGCGCAGTGCTTTTTCCACCGTGTCTGCGACATTCTCGGGCGTAAAGCCGAAGTGCTTGAACAGCACCGGCGCAGGTGCCGATTCACCAAAGCTGTCAACCCCCACCACGGCTGCACAGCCATATTTCCACCAGCCGTCGCTGGCGCCCATTTCCACCGCAATACGCGGCACACCAGCGGGCAATACGGCCGTCTTGTAGGCCACGTCCTGCGCATCGAAAGTGGTGGTGCTGGGCATCGACACCACACGCACGGCAATTTTCCGGGCCGCAAGCAACTCCTGCGCCTTGAGGGCCAGTTGCACTTCAGAACCAGTGGCGATGATCACCGCCTGTGCCTTTTTCTTCAGGCCCACTTCAGTCGGCTCCGCCAGCACATAGGCACCCTTGCTGATGTCACCCAGGCTCGCCTTCGGGGCGTAGTTGATGTTCTGGCGCGACAGCAGCAAGGCGGTGGGTTTGCTCTTGTTTTGCAGGGCCACAGCCCAGGCCACCGCAGTTTCGGCGGTGTCACCCGGACGCCAGACATCCAGGTTCGGGATCAGGCGCAAGGATGCGGCGTGTTCGATCGACTGGTGGGTCGGGCCGTCTTCACCCAGACCGATGGAGTCGTGGGTGAACACATGGACCACACGCAGCTTCATGAGCGCCGCCATACGGATGGCATTGCGGCTGTAGTCGCTGAACGTCAGGAAGGTGCCGCCGTAAGGGATGTAGCCGCCATGCAGCGCAACCCCGTTCATGATCGCAGCCATGCCGAATTCACGCACACCGTAGTTGATGTGACGACCGCCATTGCCGGCGCCAGTGATGGCGTCAAAACGCAGGTTGGGGGTGCTCTTGGTGTTGGTCAGGTTGGAGCCGGTCAAGTCGGCCGAACCGCCGAGCATCTCGGGCAGGGCAGCGGTAAAGGCTTCCAGCGCCAGCTGGCTGGCCTTGCGGCTGGCCACGGTCTCGGCCTTGCTGTGTGCTGCCACAGCGGTATCGACGGCCACCTGGGCAAAGTTTTTCGGCAGCTCGCCCTTCATGCGGCGCACCAGTTCCTTGGCCAGCGCCGGGTGGGCGGCCTTGTAAGCGGCAAACTTGTCGTTCCAGGCTTTCTCGGCGGCGCTACCGGCAGCTTTGGCGTCCCAGGCGGCGTAGATGTCCTTGGGGATCACAAACGGCGCATGCGGCCAGCCGATCGCTTCGCGGGTCAGCTTGATTTCTTCAGCGCCCAAGGGTTCGCCGTGCGCCTTGGCGGTGTTGGCGCGGTTCGGGCTGCCCTGACCGATCGCGGTCTTGCAGATGATCAGCGTGGGTTTGTCACTGGATTTTTTGGCTTCGGCAATGGTGTCGGCCACCAGTTCGGCGTCATGCCCGCTGATCGGGCCCAGCACATTCCAGCCGTAGGCTGCAAAACGTTGTGCCGTGTTGTCGATGAACCAGGGCGCCACCTGGCCGTCAATCGAGATGCCGTTGTCGTCGTACAGCGCGATCAGCTTGTTGAG
>JBEGLK010000264.1:0-3859 GCA_041183605.1 Pseudomonadota bacterium | reverse complement strand
GCCAGGCCGCCGGCAAGGCAGAGCACCGCTACAAGCTCAAAGGCAAGGGCACCGTGTTGGTCGAGGGCCGTGCCATTGGTCAAAAAATTGGTACCGGCCCGGTCCGGGTGGTCCATAACCTCAGCGAGATGGACCGGGTGCAGCCTGGCGATATTCTGGTCACGGACATGACCGACCCCAACTGGGAGCCGGTGATGAAACGTGCATCGGCCATCGTGACCAATCGCGGCGGGCGGACTTGTCATGCCGCCATCATTGCGCGTGAGCTGGGTATTCCTGCGGTGGTCGGCTGTGGCCATGCCGACCAAGTGCTCAAGGACGGCATGCTGGTCACGGTCAGTTGCGCCGAAGGCGATACCGGCTTCATTTACGACGGCTTGCTGGACACTGAAGTGACCGAAGTCCAGCGTGGTCAGATGCCCGAGATTGACGTCAAGATCATGATGAATGTGGGTAACCCGCAACTGGCGTTTGATTTCTGCCAGTTGCCTAATGCGGGAGTTGGCCTGGCGCGCCTGGAGTTCATCATCAATAACAACATTGGTGTGCATCCCAAGGCGATCCTGGATTACCCCAACATCGACTCCGACCTGAAGAAGGCGGTGGAGTCGGTGGCACGCGGGCACGCATCACCACGCGCTTTTTATGTCGACCGGGTGGCAGAAGGGGTGGCCACCATTGCTGCCGCGTTCTGGCCCAAGCCCGTTATTGTTCGCCTGTCGGACTTCAAGAGCAATGAGTACCGCAAGCTCATTGGTGGCAGTCGTTACGAGCCCGAGGAAGAAAATCCAATGCTGGGTTTCCGTGGTGCCGCACGCTACATCAGCGCTGATTTCGGCGAAGCGTTCGCCATGGAATGCGAAGCCCTCAGGCGCGTGCGCAGCGACATGGGCTTGACCAATGTTCAGGTGATGGTGCCATTTGTGCGGACCTTGGGACAGGCACAGAAAGTGACCGAATTGCTGGCGCAAAAGGGCTTGAAGCGCGGGGTTGACGACCTCAAACTGATCATGATGTGCGAAATCCCGAGCAACGCGATTCTGGCCAAGGAGTTCCTGCAGTATTTCGACGGTTTCTCGATTGGCTCCAATGATCTGACGCAGCTGACGCTGGGCCTGGATCGTGATTCCGGGCTCGAATTGTTGGCCAAGGATTTTGACGAGCGCGACCCTGCAGTTACCAGCTTGATCAGTTTGGCAATCAAAGCCTGCCTGGCAGAAGGTAAATACATCGGTATTTGCGGCCAAGGACCCAGCGATCACCCCGACTTTGCCAGCTGGTTGATGGCTCAGGGCATCTCGTCGATTTCCCTGAATCCTGACACGGTGGTGGCGACCTGGCAGAGTCTTGCCAACGGCAAGTAAGCTGGATCGGACGCAAGCACCTGAAGATGCTCGGCATCAACTGATGATTGACGTCAATCCGCCCTCCAGCAATAGCCATCCCGCTGCAAAACTGACGCGTTTGCATGGCTGGCTATTGCTGGCTTGGTTTGTCGCGTCTTTTGGCCTTGTTTTTTTTGCCCATGATTTGCAGCAGGTGGTGGCCGGCTGGCCGGTCTCTTACTGGTTTGCCGCGCAGGGCAGTGTCATCATTTTCATTGGCATCGTCGCTGCATTTGCCCGGTTTGCCAATCGTCAGGAGGGGCAGGCATCCTCAATGCCCGCGGATGTCATTGCCTACAACCGGCGAATTCATCGGCGGTTTGCCGTCTTTGTGGGCATGCTCTTCCTCTTCATCGTGGCCTTGGCGCTGGCCGAGCAGATCGGATTGCGAAAAATATGGGTCGGTGCCATTTTTCTCTTTGCCACCGTTTTTCTCTACGCCTTGATTGGCATCTACGGGCGCACGTCCAACGCTTCAGAGTATTACGTGGCAGGCCGGCGTATTCCTGCCATGTACAACGGCATGGCGGTTGCAGCTGACTGGATGAGTGCTGCTTCCTTCATCAGCATGGCGGGGGGGCTTTACCTGCAGGGCTTTTCAGGGTCCGGTATCCATCCCGGTGGTTTGGTCTATGTGCTGGGTTGGACCGGTGGGTTTTGTTTGCTGGCGCTGTTTGTGGCACCGTATCTGAGGAAATTGAATTTATACACCCTGCCTGACTATTTTGACCATCGTTTTGGTGGACGTTGGCCGCGCATCATTGCTGCCTGGTCGGCCGTGTTGTGTTCCTTTATATATGTTGTGGCGCAAATTTATGGTGTTGGACTGATTACCTCGCGCCTGACCGGCGTCCAGTTTGAGATCGGTATTTTGTTAGGTCTGGGTGGGGTTTTGGTGTGTTCATTTTTGGGCGGCATGCGTGCCGTGACCTGGACACAGGTCACGCAGTATGTGGTGCTGATCCTCGCATTTTTGATTCCCGTTTCCTGGCTGGCCTACAAGCAGTTGGGTAATCCGATGGCTGCGGTGGTTTATGGCCAGCAGTTACCAAAGATATCGGAACTTGAGTCACATTTGGCAAATGATCCCGCCGAAAAGCAGGTCATTCAGGAATATCTGCGTCGGGCACGCGACTTTGAACGCAAGCTTGAAAAATTGCCAGGCTCGTTGGAGCAGGAAAAAAAAGCGCAAAAGGAAGTCATAAGACATTTGATGGAAGGGCACGCCGAAGAATCCGTCATTGTGGCGGCACGACGCCAGTTGGCAGCCTTGCCTCGCGATGAGGCCTCGGCGCGCGAACGCTGGACGCAGGCCAGGCAGGAGTATTTGGGGCGAGCCCAGCCTTTGGCAGGCATGCCCGAACATACCCATCCATTTGCTGGAGATCCGAATGGCACTGCGCAGGAACAAACCATGTTTGAGGTGTCACGGCGCAATTTCCTTGCCCTGATGTTTTGTCTCATGGTGGGGACCGTCGGTCTGCCACATTTGCTGACCCGTTTTTACACGACAAGAACCGTGGCAGAGGCCCGGACTTCCGTCACCTGGTCGCTGTTTTTTGTCGCACTTCTGTATCTTTCTGCCCCTGCGCTGGCCGTCATGGTGAAGTACGAAGTCATGAGCCAACTGGTGGGTATGCGTTTTGATGACTTGCCGGTATGGATTGCACAATGGGCCAAGCTTGATCCTGCCTTGATTTCGGTGAGTGACATCAATGGTGATCACATCCTGCAGTTTGCCGAGCTCCAGTTGGGCCCTGACATTGTCATGCTGGCAACCCCTGAACTGGGTGGATTGCCTTATGTGGTCTCGGGATTGGTGGCTGCAGGTGGTTTGGCAGCAGCCCTGTCAACGGCTGATGGTCTGTTGCTGACCATCGGCAACGCTCTGGGCACATGATTTGTTTTACTGGAACAACTCTGACCGTGCCGGGTCGGTGCGTCGTGTCATGCTGTCCAAGTTTGCGCTCTTGCTGGTGGCCTTGATTGCCGCTTATGTGGCGGCGCAACGCCCGGCCGACATTCTGTTTCTGGTTTCTGCCTCGTTTTCATTGGCAGGTTCTGCTTTTGTGCCTGTCATGATTCTTGGCATTTTCTGGAACGGTGTGACACGCTTTGCGGCTGTTGCCGGCATGTTGACCGGACTGTTGTTAACGCTTTATTACATGCTGATCAACATGACTGCAGTACGGAATATGCTATCCCTCGAAGGCTCGGGCCTCTGGTTTGAGATTGACCCCGTTTCTGCCGGTGTTTTTGGCGTTGGAGCTGGTTTGCTGGTCACGGTAGTTGTGAGCTGGCTAACCCGAGGCTCCGCCACACGTGTAGCGTGATCTGTGAGGCTTGATAAGCGGCTATAATCTTCGATTACCTTACCGCACCTCATTTAGACGCTGAGGGCGGTTTTTTGCCTCAAAGAGGTTTATCCAGAAGGAGTTTCAATGCGTCATTATGAAATTATCCTCATGATTCAT
>JBEGLK010000263.1:0-3381 GCA_041183605.1 Pseudomonadota bacterium | reverse complement strand
GCAAAACTCAGGCGCAGCGAGGCAAGATCCGGGTCGTGGGCGTAGAACGGCGCGCCAGGCACAAAAGCCACCAATTTATCGATGGCGCGTTTGGCAAACTCTGTCGCATTGGCGCTGCTACCGTTGGCCCCTGTGAGCCTGGCCCAGAAAAACATGCCCCCCTTGGGTTGATTGAAAGTGATCGCATCACCAAGCTCGCGACGCAAGGAATCGGCCATGACCCGGGCGCGCTCCGCATAGGTCTTGCGAACCACCGCCAGGGTGTCGTTCAATCGGTTGAGGGTCAGGTAATGGGCGCAAATCGCCTGCGTCAAGTTGCTGGTGTGGGCATCGCTGAACTGCTTACACATGGTGGCCTTGGCCAGCAACTCCGGGGGTGCAATCATCCAGCCCACGCGCAAGCCCGGACTCAGGATCTTGCTGAAACTGCCGCAATGCACCAGCCAGTCACGGCTGCCGGGAACGCCGTCACTCAAAGCCAGCAGGCTGGGTGGTGGTGGCACATCAAAATACAACTCGCCATAAGGGTCGTCTTCGACGATCAGTGTTTTTGTACGCGCCGCAATTTCCAGAATGCGCCGACGTCGCGCCAAACTCAGGGTGGCGCCACTCGGGTTGCCAAAGGTCGGGATCAGGTAAACCAGTTTGGGTTTGTGTTGCTCAATCAGAGCTTCCAGCTTGTCCACATCGACACCATCGGCATCAATTGGTGCACCAATGATCTGGGCTCCATAAAGCCGGAAACACTGGATCGTGGCCAGAAAGGTGGGCGCCTCGACAATCACCTTGTCGCCCGGCGAGATCATGGTTTTGCCGATCAGGTCGAGCGCCTGCTGGCTCCCCGTGGTCACGATCAGACCTTCGGGTGTCACCGTGCTGCCCTTGGCTGCCATGAAGCGGCTGATGCCTTCGCGCAAGGGCTGAAATCCCTCGGTCGCGCCATATTGCAGCACCGGTCCTGGGCTTTGTGTCAGCACCGCTTGGCTCGCCTGGGCAATACCTTCGGCGTCAAACAAGGCCGGGTCCGGGAAACCACCGGCAAAACTGATGATGCCGGGCTTGCCCAGCAATTTGAAAAGCTCACGAATGGCAGAAGTTTCGATGGAATTGAGTCGTTCGGCGAATTGCATGGGAAAAGCTCAGAAAATTGGATACCAAATTGTCACCGATGATGCGCCCTTGCCCAACAGTTGAAACCCTGTACTCTGGATTGAACCCATGAACACCACCGCCATCGAACACTTTTTTGCCACCCTAGCCAAAGCCAATCCGCGGCCGCAGACCGAGTTGAAGTACGGCAGCGTGTTTGAGCTACTGACTGCCGTTTTGCTCTCTGCGCAAGCCACTGACGTCAGCGTCAACAAGGCCACTCGAAGCCTGTTTCTGGTCGCCAACACGCCGCAAAAAATGCTTGGCCTGGGCCAACAAGGTCTTGAGGAATACATCAAGACCATTGGTCTCTACCGCAGCAAAGCCAAACACCTTCTGCAAACCTGCCAGATCCTGATGGATCGCTTCAACGGTGAGGTGCCGCGCACCCGTGAGGCCCTGGAAACCTTACCTGGCGTAGGTCGCAAGACCGCCAACGTCGTGCTCAACGTGGCTTTTGGCGAACCCACCATGGCGGTCGATACCCACATTTTTCGGGTCAGCAACCGCACCGGACTGGCACCCGGAAAGAATCCACTTGAAGTGGAGCAAAAATTGCTCAAACGGATTCCTGCGCCTTACCGCGAGCACGCCCATCACTGGTTGATTTTGCTGGGTCGTTATGTCTGTCAGGCACGAGCACCCCAGTGTTGGCACTGTGCGGTAGCACCCTACTGTGATTTCAAAACAAAAACAAGGGCAAAAATCTGACCCTGACAAAACTGAGATCAGCGAACGCCTAAGCACAAACCCGGATTGTCGCCCTACATGCCAGCGCTAAACTGCAAAGTGGAATTTTGAAAAGTCAGCATCGAAAACCAAAATCAGGAGACTACCAATGTTTATTGCCCCCTTGAAACGCATATCCCGGCGAACGGCCCTCTGCAGCCTTGCCCTCGCCGCCAGCACCGCCGCCTGGTCCCAGGACGCGTTTCCGACCAAGCCGATCCGCATCATCGTTCCGTTTGCGCCGGGTGGCTCACTCGACATCAGCGTGCGCTGGATCGCTCAGCGCCTTAGCACCAATCTGGGACAACCGGTCATCGTCGATAACCGCGCCGGCGGTGACGGCCTGATTGCGATGGGCCTGGTCAAGGACGCGCCCGCCGACGGCCATACCCTGATGGCCGTGTCAAGCCTCTTCTCACAAGCTCTGGCGCTGAAAAAGGAGCCGGGCTACGAGGCCAAGGATTTTGTGGCCGTCGCTGGTCTCAGTGAAGCGCCGCTGGTCGTGAGCGGTCCGAGTTCGAATCCGGAAAAGACGCTGGCGGAGGTGCTGGCACGGGCCAAGGCGCAACCAGAGACAGTGAGCTTCGGTTCCGGCGGAGTCGGCACCGCGGCCTGGCTTTCGGCCACGATGATGGCGCAGATGGCCGGCGTGAAATTGCTGCACATCCCCTACAAGGGCGTTGCCGCAGCTCGACCTGACCTGCTGGGCGGTCGGCTGAACATCCTTTTCGATACCCCTAACGGCCCGTTTCAGCAAATCAAAGAAGGCAGGCTGCGCGCTTATGGCGTCACCTCCACCAAGCGTCTGCCGGAGTACCCAAATGTGCCCACGCTAGCGGAGCAAGGCCTGCCGAACTACAGCTACGCCGTTTACAACGGTCTGCTGGCGCGCGCTGGAACGCCCAAAGCGATTGTGGACAAACTCAATCAAGCGATCCGGACCTTGGTCGCCAGTCCCGGATTCGAGGAGCAATGTCGCGTCGATGGCCTCGCGCCCATGCCCATCACCGCCGAGCAATTCGCGAGTCGCATTGTGCAGGACACACAAAAAGCTTTGGCTCTCGGCATACCCAAGGAGTGATGCCCGCCCTGACCCGAATACGCCAATCGCGTTAACAGTTCGATCGGCGTAGGTGGCAACGGTTCAGGCCGTGCTCGCCTTGGGTAGTGCCACCCACTGTTCTCCCAATGCATGAATGGCGATGCGGCCGTCAAACACGGCCTCCAGCGCGCGGTGGGTGGCCACATGGCTGCAAGACCCCTGATGGGTGATGCGGCCCTGCGACAGAATGACCAAGTCATCCGCTTGCAAGGCCATTGAAATTTCGTGTAGCACACTGACCACGGTCTTGCCTTGGGCGATGAGCTTGCGCACCATGTCAAGCCAATCGGCCTGATGGGGTAGATCCAGGTTGGCCAGCGGCTCATCCATCAACAGCACCTGAGCTTGAACGGCCAATGCCCGCGCCAGCAATACGCGCTGGCGTTCACCGCCGGAGAGTT
>JBEGLK010000262.1:0-3382 GCA_041183605.1 Pseudomonadota bacterium | reverse complement strand
TCTTCCCCAATGTGGAAGATTTTCTGCTCGGCCTCATCGAGGATCTGCGCCACCGGTCGACCCTTGGGGCTGAACGCGGTGGTGGCAATTTCGTCGCTGGCCGTCACGAGTTTGCGCAGGATGGCGCGCTCGCGCACGATCTCGCCATAACGGCGGATATTGCTGGCACTGGGCACGTACTGCGCCAGCGAGTTGAGGTAGGCCAGGCCGCCCACCTCATCCGCCTTGCCCAGGCTTTGCAGGTGCTCAAACACCGTGATGACGTCGGCGGGTCGGCTGCTGTTGATCAGCGCTGCAACGGCGGCGAACACCAGACGGTGTTCGTAGCGGTAAAAGTCTGAATCGGTGACGAGATCGCCCACGCGATCCCAGGCGCTGTTGTCGAGCAACAGACCTCCCAACACACTGGACTCGGCCTCGAGCGAGTGCGGCGGTATGCGCAACTGCGCCACCTGCTGATCAGGATAGGTGTCTTCCTCGAAGCTGGGCAATACCGCTGACATGGGGTTCCTTGAAAGTCACAATGCTACGGGCTTATGTGCGCCACGTCACCGGATAAGTCTGTGGATAAGTGGTTGATTGTGGGTGGGTAAGTCGTGCCCGAGGATCAAAAAAAAGCCGCTTCCGAAGAAGCGGCTTTGTGCAACAGCACCGACAGGTGCCGCGCAACAATCAGGCGGTTTCGCCGTAGACAGACACGTTGATCTCCACGACCACGTCCGTGTGCAGTGCAACGCTCACCGTCGAGTCACCGACCAACTTGATCGGGCCCGTGGGCATGCGGACTTGCGCCTTGACCACGGGGAACCCCATCTTGCCGAGTTCTTCAGCAATGTCAAAGTTGGTGACCGATCCGAACAGGCGGCCGTCCACGCCAGCCTTCTGGGTCAGCTTGACGGTCGCGCCATTGAGCTTCTCGCCCTGGGCTTGGGCAGCAGACAATTTGTCAGCAGCGGCTTTTTCGAGTTCGGCGCGGCGTGCTTCGAACTCCTTGATGGCCGACTCGGTGGCGCGACGAGCGCGGCCTGAGGGGATCAGGAAGTTGCGAGCGTAGCCGTCCTTGACGCGAACGACTTCGCCGAGATTACCGAGGTTGACAACCTTGTCGAGCAGAATGATTTGCATGGTTGTACTCCTCAGATCTTGTGTTGGTCGCTGTACGGCAACATGGCCAGAAAGCGAGCGCGCTTGATGGCGGTGTTGAGCTGGCGCTGGTAGATGGCACGGGTACCGGTCAGACGCGCGGGAATGATCTTCCCGTTTTCAGCGATGAAGTCGCGCAGGGTGTCGACGTCTTTGTAGTCGATTTCCTCACCGCCAGCCACCGTGAAACGGCAGAAACGCTTGCGCTTGAACAGCAGCGACTGGGTGTTGCGCTTGGGGCGCTTGTCCTTGTTGAATTTTTTAAATGTGGCCATGGTGCGGGCCTCCTATGAAATGTGCTGAAACTCTTGCAAATGAAAGACGACGCCTTTGCCGTTGCGCGGGGTCGCCAAAAAGCCTAGAAACCGAAGTGTGTGGTCCAAAGGTTGCCGGTCGAGTCGTTCGGCCAGCGTGCCCAGGGCGATTGTCTTGAGGCTGGCTGAGACCTGGCGGGGTTGTCCGGCTTCGTCGACCATGGACTCGTGTTCGAGTCTCAGGTCCAAGGCGGGCAATCCGGCCGGGGTGTATCGCAGGGCAGTTCGCTCGGCAATACGGGCCGTCAGGACGACGCGGTTGGCACCCTCGGGTGTCACGTCACTCAGGCTTGCTGCAACTCGGATTGCTGGGCCTTGCGGGCCTCCTCGCGCTCCACCGTCTTCATCATCAGCGAAGGACCGGTCTCGGCCTTCTTCTTTTGCACGGTGAGGTGACGCAACACAGCGTCGTTGAAGCGGAAGGCGTGCTCGAGTTCAGCCATGATGGCCTGGTCGGCTTCGATGTTCAGGCACAGGTAGTGGGCCTTGGCCAGTTTGTTGATCATGTAGGCCAGTTGACGACGGCCCCAGTCTTCAACGCGGTGCACGGCGCCACCGGCGGTGGTGATCATGCTTTTGTAGCGTTCGAGCATGGCAGGAACCTGCTCGCTCTGATCCGGATGGATCAGCAGGATGATTTCGTAATGACGCATGGACTCTCCTTGTGGATAAAGCCGCCCCCAGCGTCTGACGGGGTGCAGCAAGGTGAAAAGCCCACGATTATAGCGTCATCCACGCCCCGGTCTGAGCCGGCTGAACAACACCCCACACAGCAGACCGGCGGGTACGCCAAAGACGCCCGCGCTGAAGGGCTCCAGGCCCAGCCAAAGGGTTTGCTCAGGGGTCAGCCCAAAATATTTCTGCACCCCGTGGTAATTAACCACAATGTAGTACAAAGAGACGCCCATTCCCGCCACCATGGCGGCCAATGCCCCGGCGCGGCTCATCCCCGGCCAGTGCAAGCCCAGCAGCAACACCGGGAAAAATGTGGACGCCGCCAGCGAAAAAGCACAGGCGACCCAAAACAGAATATCGACGGGCTGGTTGGTGGCCAACCATGTCGCCGTCAACGCGACCAGCATCAACAACACCTTGGAGAGCATCACCTGCCGAACCGCCGACGCCTCGGGCTTCATGGTCTGGAAATACAGATCGTGCGACAGTGCGTTGGCGATGGTCAGCAGCAGACCATCGGCCGTGGACAACGCAGCCGCCAGCGCGCCGGCGGCAATCAGTCCCGTGAACACCGGTGAGATCCGCATGATGTCGGGCACTGCCAGCATCAAGTAATCGTTGGCAATGCGGATATCACCAAACTGCACGATGCCATCACGGTTCCAGTCATTCAGGTACAGCAAAGGCAAGCGCCTGAGCTTGAGTTGTTCAGCCCAATCGGGCAATTGATCCAGCCGGGCTCCCACGAGTTCGGTCAGCACGGAATGTTTGAGCATGACGGCCAGGGATGAGGCACACAGGTACACCGCCGCAATGAACAACAGCGCCCACACCAGCGACAGCTCGGCGTGACGCGGGCTGGCTGCGGAAAAAGAACGCACCAGGATGTGCGGCAAGGCCGCACTGCCGAGCATCAGGCAAAACACCAGAGCCAGGGTGTTGAACAAGCCTCGATCAGCGCCTGGCGTTTGCAAGCCCTTGAAACCCACCGGGCGGTTCATGCCCTGCTGGATCCGATCACGTTCCTGCCTCCACGCTTCCACCATGCGCTCTTCGCCGATGTCACGCCAGGCGGGATTGGATTCCAGCCGCTGGATTTCAGCCAGCGATGCGTTCTCCTCCTTCAGGCGAGCCAGTTGTCGAGCCAGGATCTGCCTCTCGACCTCACGCGCACCGATCGGGTCCGCCATTTTTTCATCCAGATGCCGCAACCGTTGCTCCATGGCCAAGGTGGTGGCATGCTCTTGGGG
>JBEGLK010000261.1:0-3389 GCA_041183605.1 Pseudomonadota bacterium | reverse complement strand
GTTCTGCAACGCGCGTTCACGCGTGGAACCGACCCGCAGGTCGAGCATCACGAGCCGAAGCTCGTCGGCCAGCGCGCGGCTGCGCAAGTCCATTTCTTCGCCGGCACGGTTCATTGCGGCGTCGAGGCCAAGCCCGGCTTCCACACAAACGCGCATCAGGTCAACGGCATCGGGCAGTGCCTCGGTCAGCTCACGCTGACGCGAACGGGTCACCAGGGTCAGTACCAGATTGGGAAGGTAATAACCAATGGCCGCGACCACCAGGATGGCAAACACCGTGCCGGTTGCGCCGGCGGATGCGTTCGTCACGCCACGGTACAGCAAATAGGCTGCCGGCAGCGCCAGTGTGAAAAGGGTCTTGGCGCAAAAGAAGATCACTGGCCAGCCGGGCCCGCGCAAGCCGGCCTGCATGAAACGGATGCGAAAGTTGGATGACTCCCAACCCTCTTTGGGCGTCGACAGCCAGGCGATCGGCGCCGCAATCTTGGCCACCGTGGCGCGCCATTCCTCGCCACCCTCCTGCGGTTTTTCCGGCACATCGGTGTGGCTGGCTAGCCGGTTCAAACGCTGGCCCAACGCCTCATCACGGTTCAGCCACAAACCAAGGCCCAGGACCAAACCCACCACCGAGATGAAAATCACGACGAGAAGAAGTGTTTGCATGGTGATCCTCCCTCAGACCCGGAAGTCGATGATTCGCCACATGACCAGGCAGCCCAGAACCATCATGACAATGGCCGTGATCACCAGGCGCACGCCCACAGGGTCGGTAAACAGCACACTCAAGTAACCGGGATTGACGATCTGGATCATGCCGCCCACGAAGAACGGCAACGCGGTCAGGATGTAGGCCGACAACTTGCCTTCTGCCGCCAGCACCCGGATGCGGCCGTACAGCTTGAAGCGTTCGCGAATCAGCTCGGCCAACATGCTCAGCAACTCTGCCAGGTTGCCGCCGGTCTCAAGCTGGATCACGACCGCCAGCACGAAGTAGCGCAGATCGGCAATCGGTGCCCGTGTCGCCAGATTCAACAGCGCGGTCTGGGTTGACAGGCCGAAATTGATTTCATCGAAGGTCGCCTTGAATTCGCTGGCGATGGGCTCCTGCGCCTGCTCACCCACCATCGCCAGTGCCGCCGGGAATGCGTGACCGGCGCGTAGTGCCCGGCTGATCATGTCCAGTGCATCAGGCAATTGGGCGCCGATCTTGTTGACACGCCTTTTGCGCAACCAGGTCAGACGCAGCAAGGGCAGTCCCGCCAGCACCACCGCCAGCACGATGGTCAGCAGCAGCGACCATTTCAGCAGCATGCCCACAACCAGGCCGGCAATGCCCACGAACAAGCAGATCGAGAGCAATTGCGCGACCGTCTGGGTCGAGCCGGTCTGCAACAGCAGCCGGTCGAGTTGCTGACTCTGCGGCAGGCGCACCAGCACCTTCTGGACGCCGGGTGTGGCGCTGAGCAGGCGCTGCTTGAGCAGCGTGACGTCAGACTTGCGATGGCGCCCGACCGTCATCACGCGCAAGCGGCGCTGGATGCGCTTGACCTCGGGGCTGGTGGTGTCGGACCACAACATGAAGGCCCCTTCGAGCAGCAGCACCACCGCAAGAAAGCCGAGCACGACGAACAGGGTGTAGATGAGGCTCATGACATCACTCGTAGGTTCGTGCTTGATCGAAGGTGTCGTCCGACACGCTGATGCCATAAGCCCGCAGTCGCCCCATGAACTTGGGTCGCACGCCAGTGGCACCGAAATGTCCGAGCACTGTGCCGTCCTCGGCAATGCCGGTCTGGGTGAAGGCATAGATCTCCTGCATCGTGATGATGTCACCCTCCATGCCGACGACTTCCTGCAGGCTGGTCAGTTTGCGCCGGCCGTCAATCAGACGCGAAATCTGGATGATGGCCATGATGGCGGAACTGATCTGCTGACGCATGGCCTTGGGCGGGATCGTCATGCCACCCATGCCGGCCATGTTCTCCAGGCGCGTCAGTGCATCGCGTGGCGAGTTGGCGTGCACCGTGGTCATTGAACCCTCGTGCCCGGTATTCATCGCCTGCAGCATATCCACGACCTCGACCCCGCGCACCTCGCCGAGAATGATGCGGTCCGGTCGCATGCGCAGGCTGTTGCGAACCAGCGCACGCTGATTGACCTCGCCCTTGCCTTCGATATTGGGCGGCCGCGTCTCCAGGCGCACCACATGCGGCTGCTGCAGTTGCAGTTCTGCCGCGTCCTCGATCGTCACGATCCGCTCTGCGCTGGGTATGGCGGCCGACATGACATTGAGCAAGGTGGTCTTGCCGGTGCCGGTGCCGCCCGAGATCAGAATGTTCATCTTGGCGCGCACCATGCCAGCGAGCAACTGCGCCAGCTCCGGTGTCAGTGATTTGTTCCGGATCAGATCTTCGACGCGCATGGGCACCACGGCGAAGCGGCGAATCGACAGCAGCGGGCCGTCGAGCGCCAGCGGCGGAATGATGGCATTGACGCGGGAACCGTCGGGCAGTCTGGCATCAACCATCGGACTCGATTCATCGATGCGCCGTCCGATGCGCGAGACGATCTTGTCGATCACCTTCATCAGGTGCGCTGCATCCGAAAAAACGACATCGGTCAGCTCGATGCGGCCACGCCGCTCCACATACACCTTGCCCGGGCCGTTGACCAGAATATCGGACACCGTGGGGTCAGCCAACAGGGGTTCGAGCGGCCCCAGGCCCATCACCTCGTTCTGTATGTCCTCGATCATGCGCTTGTGTTCGGCTGCATTGAGGGCCACGCCCGATTCAGCCAACAGTTTCTCGACCAGAGCGCCAAGTTCCTCGCGCAGGCGTTCCGGCGCCATGCTGCCAAGCACCTCCAAGTCGATGCGGCCGAGCAGCTGGCTGTGTATCCTGGCCTTGAGTTCGTAGTACTCGGTTGTCGCAGCCAAGCGTGATTCGCTGCCGAAATCGCCGGACTTTGCTACGGTCTTGGCAGTCTGTTTCCAATCTCGCAGGTTCATGATGTTTTCTCTTTCTCTGTTTGAATGGGTTGTGCTTCAGGATGAAGGATTCAGCAATCTTTGCCACCAGCCGGTGCGGGGCTCTTCCGAGTCCGGAGCAAGCGCCTGCACCCAGGCCTGCAATGCACGCGCCACCGGGTCGCGCGGCGCCATGTCGATCAGCGGCACTCCCTCGTTGACCGATGCCGTCACAGCAACGTGGCTGTTCGGTATGGTCCGGCCAACCTTGAGCAGGGTCGCCTTCTCCACATTCGTCAGGTTGATGGTTCTGAGCTTCTCAAAACGGTTGACGACCACACTGACCTTCTCGCGCGGGTAGCCGAGCTGGCGAAAGACCGCCGCCATGTGTTTTGCGGCACGCAGGAACGGCAGGTTTAAC
>JBEGLK010000260.1:0-3390 GCA_041183605.1 Pseudomonadota bacterium | reverse complement strand
GCTGGCCGAGCGGGGCATGCGCCAGCACATGACGGCCACCCACGCGCGTCCACTGGCTCTGGGTGGGACCACCAACATTTCTCTTTGAGGCAGGCCACAACCTGCTGCTGCTGTGCGCCCTCGCTCGCCGAGCGCTGCCTGGGCATGACCGGTGTTCCTCGAATGGCTGACCTTTGCCTTGTGGAAAAAATCGTGCTGTATTGGACGCATGAAATCGCCATCTTCGATCGGAAGACATACTCGTGCAAAACAATGGTTGATATTTGATGACTAATGAAAATGTCACACCGTCTCTAAATTGCTATGGCAGCGTGACGCGACGCCATATGCCGGCTTCAGATGTGGCAGCCGTGTTACCGGCCAACTTTCATGTGCATTCGGTCTGGCCTGATCGTCCGATCAAAATCATCGTGGAGAGCAAAGTAGGCGAGGGCGGCACCGTAGGTACTGATCTTGTGGCCAAGTTGGCTTCCGATGGTGAGCTAATTGCGCGCCCGACTACAAGCCATGCCCGGCCATGAAAGTGACTATCCTAGGCATCGCAGCGCGTGCATTCAAACTCGTCACTGCCCCACCTTCCAGGCAGCCTGATGGGCACGCGGCACCTGATTCATCAGTGTTCTGCCAACACCACCGTCAACTTCAATGTCCTGCCCATCGATGTAGCCGGAACGGTCACTGGCCAGGAAAACGATGACATGTGCGAGGTCCGTGGGTGTTGCCACGCGGCCGATTGGAATCATGCGTTGCCGCGCTGCCGCCGTTTCAGGGTCGCGGTACGCTGCTTCATTGGCAGGTGTGCGAGTGAAGCCCGGTGAAACCACATTGCTGCGAATCCCGTGTTGTCCCAGCTCCACGGTCAGCAGGTTTGACAACATGGCAAGGCCGGCCTTGCTAACGCCATAGACGCCACTGTTGGACTGCGGATGGTGACCAATGATGGACGAGACATGGACAATGCTGCCGCCGTAGCCGGCCTCAATCATCTGGGGAACAAAAGCCTGGGTGCAGATCAGGGCGCCGGTGAGGTTCACGCCAAGCACCCGGTTCCAGGCCGCCAAACTGATGTCGAGCAAGGCGTCCTTATGGCGCGCTGCTGCGTTGTTCACCAAAATCCTGCATGGACCAAGCTCCGCTTGGACCTTTGCCGCCGCTGCCGCAACGGACTCTGGCTGTCCGATGTCGGCCTGCAAACCGATGGCGCGCCCGCCGCTGCTTTCGATTTCGGCAGCCACCGCAGCAGCTGACGCGCCGTCGAGGTCCAAAATTGCGACCAAGGCACCTGCTGCCGCGAACTGGCGGGCGGTTTCAGCGCCAATGCCACTACCAGCACCCGTGATCACGCACACCCGACCCTCCAATCCGAGCCAGGCGCTTGCTACTGGTTCACTGCGTTCAGTCATATCCATGAATTCTTTCTTTAAAAATTGAACAGCCGACAGTGCGGCTGCGTGGTGATTGTCAGTCGTGTTTGATCCGATGACCTCTATCGCATCAGCCCCAATGGCCAGGCGCTGCACGTCCCACGTTGGTGACCTGCGGTAGCCGCCAGCAACTTGCGGCCAGTTCACGGGCGCGCGCAGCGCCGAGCAGATGTTCTGTCTGGGCCAGGAACTTGGCTTCGAGCTGTACATCGCTGAGCGGGCGCGCCGCTGATCCGACATGGGGTCGAGCCTCGGCTGCCAACTTGCGTCCGTCGCGCAGCACGACGGTGGCGCGCGCTTCGTCGCCTTGCAGGTCGTCGGCGATGCTGACAACAACGCGATCCCGCATGGCGCTGATGGCGGGCTCATGCACGCTGGCCTCTGTGGCTTCATCCAGACCAGCACGGCGGTGTTGCATGACCGCTGCGGCCCAGTGCTGGAGACTGATTTGGGCTTCGTAGCTGTCTTTGGGTGCCTTGCGGTCGGCCAGGCTGACCGCGAGTTTGTTCACCTGTAACTCCACGCGTTCAATGTCTTCAGGCGCAAATTGGTGTGCTTGGACAATCTGCACGCAGGCGTCGGTGGTCGCATGGACCACGCAGCCATTCGGGAAAGGTTTGATGGCAACATTCATGCACTCCCAGTGCTGGCCCAGGCGCTCGAGCAGTGCCTCCGGATTGGCGGGTCTGCCGACCGCGCTCAGCAGGCCATTGGGGGAGGTGAGTGGCTCTTCCTGGCACGTGAAGTTGTTGGCGGCCAGATGCGCCGCCAGTAGTCCATGACGGGCGGCATCGCCCGGAATGAAGGTGGCACACATGGTGCCGTGGGAGGAGCGGAAGCCGCCGCCCTGCATCGCAGCTGCACCCATGGCCCAGACCAGTTGCTGTTCGCTCAGCCCCATCAGCTTGCCCACGCCCGCAGCCACACCAATGGGACCGATCAAGCCTGTCATGTAGTGGCCAAGATGGCAGCTTGCCGGTGCCACGGCGAGTGCGCAACTCAGTCGACTTTGCAATTCGTGCGAAAGAATCAGCGCGTGCAGGAAGTCAGTGCCTGTCACCGGGTGCTGCTCGGCGTAGGCGAGCAGGGCGGAGACAGTCGGTGCGGCAGGGTGGATGACGGTCTGAATGTGCGCGTCGTCATAGGCATTGGCGCCGACACTCAAACCATTAAATAGCGCGGCATTGAGGGGGTCTAGTCGTATGCCACGCCCGATGACGGTGCAGACTTGCGCACCAGACAGTGCTTGCAAAACCGGCAAGGCGGTCTCGGCAGCAGAACTGAAAGCGCCGCTGTGGGCGCAGCCCACCCAGTTGAGAAAGGCACGCACGGCCTCGTGTTGCACAGCCTCCGGCAAATCAGTCCAACGGGATTGATGGACGAATCGGGCGAGCTGCCGCGTGTACTGTGGCATTGGCGAAGTGTTGCCGGCAGTCGTGGATTGAGTCATATTGCGCACACCATCATCAAAAAAGAAATACAAGAAGAAAAGTCAGCATCAGGCATTGAAGACCGAGGCAATTTCCTTGCCCACATCCTGCAAAGAGGCGACCCTTCGGCACAAACGCAGGAGTTCTTCCACCTTGGCAGCCGGCAGCACCAGACTGGCCTGTGCCCGGAACTTGGCATCGAGTTCGTCGTCGGTCATGGGCCGCGCGGCGCTGCCCCGTGCGTTAAGCACATGCGAGCGCAGCGTGCGCCCATCCGTCAACTTGACTTCCACGATGGCCTCGCCGCGGCCAATGGCCTGACACGGAGCATGTCGCTGTGTTCGGTACCCAACCCAAGGCTTTGCTGGGCACAGCCCACATCAAAGCCGGCGAACTCATTCCTGAGCGTTTGCTCAGTCCCCCTGAAATCCATTCCATTCTAGAGAGCCTTGCATGAGCCAACAGATCCGTAACATCGCCATCATTGCCCACGTTGACCACGGGAAAACCACCCTGGTCGACCAACTGCTGCGCCA
>JBEGLK010000259.1:0-4078 GCA_041183605.1 Pseudomonadota bacterium | reverse complement strand
GCTTTGGGAGCGGCCCTACCTGTGCGCCCGATATTCGCTCGGTGCGCTTACTAGCACTTCTACGCTGGCGAGGGCGTACCCCTGGCTGCGTCTATGTCCCGTCATGTGCTTGAGCGCACTGACGAGGCGCTTTGCCGTGAAACAAGGGAGGTGACTGACTCGGCACTGCCGTTATCCCGCTGAGGGAGTCAGCCAATCGCCTCGCTTGTGCCGCCGATGTTTCACAGCGGCCAAGGTGTGACGAATCGTCACGGCTTCCGTTTGTTCTTTCCCATCGACACGGTTTGCTTGTCGATGCCGCACTCGGGTCAGGCCCGACAGACTCCCCGGCTCGGATTGACCGGATCACAGTTCTGACCAGCTATCGCGCTGGCAGCGCGGAATCTTCTTGCTCGCCGGCATCATGCCGGGTCGTGTCGGTTCGCCCACCGATCGCCGTCCGCTGCCGGAGCTACCGGCTTTTTCGTGCTGCGATGACTAGACTTTAGAGCACTAAAAAAAAGAATGCAAGCGTTTTTTGTGAGCGCAAAGAATCCTTGCGGACGCACCGCGCAAGTCCTATGATGGCGAGCATGGACGCAAACACTATCATTGACGCGCTGGGCGGGACGGGCAAGGTCGCGAATCTCTGCGGCATCACGCCAGGATCGGTCTCGCAGTGGCGAAACAAAGGCATCCCGCACCCGTGAAGACATTCATCCGGCTGGAGAGGGAGGCCGCAGCGCGAGCGGCTGAGGCAGAAAGGGCGTCGTCTGCGGCCTGATGGCGCCCAAAGAAAAGCCCCGCGTCGTCGCGCACACCGGCGCACCTGGTGCAATCGAAGGGCATGGAGGTCATGCCGTCACATCCACCAAGCTACGGCGCGCGGCGTGGGAACCACTTGATTCACAGCGCAGGCGTTTTTTCATTGGCCACCCCCTGCTTGATGTAGTGCAGCACCTGCGCGGCCAGCGTGCGCGTGTTCGCGGCGGCCAGCTTGCGCAACTCTTGGTCGATGTCGGATGGGATGCGAATCGTCAAGTAGCGGTCCTTCACCGCTTTACCTTTCCTCGTAGTTGTGCGAGTAGTCATCTGGCGTCCTTGTGTTGTTCAGAAAAGGCGCTGATCTGCCGCTTGGCATCCTCAGCACCTTTTCCCGCTATAACGCAATATCCCGCACTTTGTAAGTATGCGATCCAGTCCTTTTGCTCCGGGCTGAGGCTGCCACCCTTGACGCGCTTCATCTCGATCCACAGACGCCAGGCAGGGATGAACAGGTCGGGAACTCCGGACGCCACGCCTTCGGCCTTCAGACGGCCAGCAGTGGCCTTGCTGCGCACGCCACCGTTGGGCACAGCAAAAATGCGCACGCCTGGCCAGGTCTGGCGGAACCAGCGCACCACTTCGCGCTGCTCTTCGTGCTCGGTGGGGATGCGGTTTGGCGCGCTCAAAACGGCACCTCCATCAGCCACCGATCGCATGCGTCGACCGTGCCGGCGAATTCCTCTGGCGGTCTCATGTCGAACACCATGCAGTGGCCGGACTGGTCGTAGTGCTCGCATGTGTGACAGCACTTGGGCGGCCCTGCACGCATCCACTCACGCCACTGGACAAGGAACTCTGGCTCTGGTGGTCTGGTGCTCATCTCTGCTCCTTCACTCTGTAGTCATGAAAAACAACTCCTCGGCTGGCGTCGCCAACCTTGCAAGGCCGGACCCACACGATCCGGCCGTCTGGCAGCCTGCGCGAGTGGCCCCGGCGGTCGTGCAGCCTTGGGCTGGCGTGTGTGCCACCCGTGTGCCCGCGCTTGATGGCCTTGCCATCGATCACCACCGTGCGCCAGTCGTAGGACGGCCTCTTGCCCGCTGCAATCTTGCGCTGGTTGGTGAACGTCGGCCGCACAAACGGCTGGTAGGCCGTCTTGGTGGCCATCATCGAGTGATACCACCTGGCCAGGACGCCAAGCACGAGGCGCGCTTCTTCCTCCGGCACCGGGTCATCTTCCTCTGTCGGACCGTACATGATCTGGTCGCCTTCGATGGTGTAGACCATCGTCGGGATTTTGCGCGGCATCTTGCCGGTCGGCCCTTTCCACATGTCGATGAGGATGCCTTCGTGCGGGTCTTCGCCAGCCACAATAGCCAAGATGTCGTAGGAAGCGTGCGACTTGCTTGGGCCACGCGAGACCACAAAGCAGCGTCCGAATGGCGGCCTGCAGGTCATCAAGGCGTCGGTGTTGACGGCCACCTGATCAGCCGTCAGGCCGGAGATGTCGAACCACTGCAGTTCTGTCGGGTCCATGCCGGTCGTGGTGGTCCAGGCGATGGTTTCTCGGATCAGCGGCGTCATGCCCAACTCCTTTTCAGAACCCGATGAAACTTGCCATCCATCCTGTACTCGATGCTGGTGGGCGGCTTGCTGTTGCTCATCTGCACGGCGATGTAGTCCAGCCCTGCGCTGCCTTCCATGTGCGCAGCCTCAGCCAGGTGCGCGCCAGACGAGTTGGCCATGGTCAGCAACTGGCGCATGGCCTTCTGCCCAGCGTAGCCATCGTGCAGCACCGGCAGGTACTCGGTAATCGGCTTGTCGGACAGGCTGCCGTAGTAGGTGCAGGAGAGCATCTCCTTGCCTGACGCGCGGCTTACATGCCTGCGCCAATTCCAGGAAGTGACCTCCAGGTCTTTGCCTTCCAGGCCCATGATGTCGTCGTCGCGCAGTT
The DNA here is from genome assembly GCA_041183605.1 of Pseudomonadota bacterium. GTDB lineage: Bacteria > Pseudomonadota > Gammaproteobacteria > Burkholderiales > Burkholderiaceae_C > Rhodoferax. Next base: position 1,380 of record JBEGLK010000259.1, on the reverse strand, counting down.
CTAGCTTCTTGCGCTCCGGCTCGGGAAAAGGATGGCCGCAGGCCGGGCAGGTGGCCACAGCAATGGCGCACAACTCTCCGCAGTTGTCGCAGACCTTGACCGGCGCTTCTCCGTTGCCGTCGCCTGCTTTCTTGGGCGGCTGCACGGCCGTGATCGGACCGTGCGTGGCCACCACGCCAGCGAAGTCCAGCACCAGGCAGTGGTCGGTGTGGCTCTTGACCCGCATGCCCCGGCCTGCCATCTGAACGTACAGGCTGGCCGACATAGTCGGGCGCAGCATGGCGATCAGGTCGATGTCAGGGTAGTCGAAGCCAGTGGTCAGCACGTTGGCGTTGGTGAGCGCGCGGATGCGACCTGCCTTGAACTCGGCCAGCAGGCGCTCGCGCTCCTTCTTCGGCGTCTCGCCTGTCACGCACTCGGCTGTCACGCCATGCTGGCGCAGGACTTCGGACACGTGCTGTGCGTGCTTGACGCCTGTGCAGAACACCAGCCACGCCTTGCGGTCGCCTGCCAACTCGATGACCTCGCGCACCACGCGCTGGTTGTTGTCGTCGGTGTCCACGGCGGCCTGCAGTTCTGATTCGATAAACTCGCCACCACGCTTGTGCACGCCAGAGGTTTCCAGCTTGGCCCTGGTGACCTTGCTGCGCAGCGTGGCCAGGTATCCCTTGAACACCAGTTCCTCGATGCTGACCGGCTCGATCAGGTCGTCGAACAGCGCAGGCTTGTCGGTGATCAGGCCGTGCCCCAGGCGGTAGGGCGTGGCCGTCAGGCCAATGACCCGCAGCGCAGGGTTGATGGCCTTCAGGTCAGACAGAAACTGGCGGTACCCGCCTTCGTCCTTGTGGTTGACCAGGTGGCACTCGTCGATGATCACCAGGTCAATGTGGCCGAGCATGCGCGCCTTGCTGCGCACCGACTGGATGCCTGCGAATGTGATCGGCTCACCGAGTTGCTTCTTGCCGATACTGGCGCTGTAGATGCCCATCGGCGCGCCTGGCCAGTGCAGGCGCATTTTTTCGGCGTTCTGCTCGATCAGCTCCTTGACGTGCGTCAGCATCAGCACGCGCGTCTCTGGCCAGTTCTGCAGGGCGTCCTTGCACAGAGCGGCAACGATGTGACTCTTGCCTGACCCGGTGGGTAGCACCAGACAAGGGTTGCCTCGGCCACCGGCCTCGAACCATGCATACAGCATGTCGATGGCGCGTTGTTGGTACTCTCTCAACATGGCGGCGTCAGTCCTTGAAGCCAACCATGATGCTGGGCGGCATCGGAAGCGGCAGCAGTTCAGTCTCGGCGGTCATCCGATCAACCTCCCCTGGCGCTGCGCGTCCTCGATGCGGCGGCGGGCGATGTCGAAATACTTGGGTTCTCGCTCGA
>JBEGLK010000258.1:0-3696 GCA_041183605.1 Pseudomonadota bacterium | reverse complement strand
GCTGGCCACCACGCTGCAAAAATTTGAGCATCAAAGCGGCATCAAGACCACCTTGACGATGCAGGGACAAGGCTTGCCCCTGGCACCGGATGTCCAGATACAGGTTCTGCACATCATTCAGGAAGCACTCTCCAACATCCGCAAGCACGCCCACGCCTCGCAAGCCTGGCTGGACGTGCAGCAGCAACCCACCTGGCGCTTTGAAGTGCGCGACGACGGCATTGGTTTTAATCCCGAGACGGATGAATTTGATGAAACCCACGTGGGTTTGCGTATCATGACCGAGGCACAGCGCATTGGCGCGCAAATCGAGGTGATGTCAACACCGGCGCGTGGCAGTTCGGTCATCCTGACGCTCACGCCGCCGTCGCACCCGAGCACCACCAATGCGGCGCGCATTGACAACATGAAAGCAAACCTGATTGCTACCACCGCTTGAACATGTCCAACACATCCTCCAATAGCAAGCCCATCAGAATTCTGGTCATCGACGACCACACCCTGTTTCGCCGCGGCCTGACCGCCCTGCTGACCAGCGATACCGGCCTGCAGGTGGTGGGTGATGCCGCAGACGCCGGGCAAGCCCTGCGAAAAGCCCGTGAACTGCAACCCGATGTGATCCTGCTTGACAACCACTTGCCCGGCGTCAGCGGCGTCAATGCCCTGCCCTCCTTGCTGGAGGCTGCACCAGACGCCTGTATCCTGATGCTGACAGTGAGCGAAGACGAACATGATCTCGCGGCCGCCTTGCATGGTGGTGCCAGCGGCTACCTGCTCAAGACCATGGAAGGTGATGCACTGACCGCCGCCGTGCACCGCGCGGCGCAAGGCGACAGCATCATTGCACCGGAAATGATGGGCAAGCTGATTGCGGCCTACAAAAGCGTGGCGCCCAAATCGACCCCGGGCACCGAGCTGGCAGCGCCACCGGGCACAAACAGCACCAAGTCAGGCTCCCTCAATGAGCAGGCCATGGCCAGCCTGTCACCGCGCGAACTCGACATCCTGCGCGGCATCGCCCGCGGCGCCAGCAACAAGGAAATCGCGCGTGAACACGGCATTGTGGAAACCACCGTCAAGATCCACGTGCAACACGTGCTGCGCAAACTGGGCGTGAGTTCACGGGTGCACGCCGCCGTGATGGCAACCGAACAGGGTTTGCTTTAGCAGCCTTTGTTCGGGCATTGCATGGCCCAACACGAGGCATGGAAAGTTCGCAAATCAGCGCTATTGAGCCCTTCTATAGTTCTAATGAACTAGCTTGAGGCTGCGCCCATAGTTCCAATGAGTCAATCAACACGTTCCACAGAGGGATACCGCTAAAGCGCCAACAAACCTACAGTCTTGTTCATCCAAAAGGAGTTTTGAAATGACCAAGAAAGGGCAAGCGCTCTCTGTGTTGATCGTCAGCACCTTCGCCTTCACCGTGTGTTTCATGGTGTGGATGATGTTTGCTGTGATTGGTATACCGATCAAGAAAACCCTGGGCCTCAACGCCACGGAATTTGGCTTGTTGACCGCCATGCCAGTGCTGACCGGATCGCTGATCAGGGTGCCCCTTGGCATCTGGACCGACAAGTTTGGCGGCCGCATCGTGATGACCTTGTTGATGGCCTCCACCGTCCCAGCCATCTGGCTGATGAGTTACGCCACTGCCTACTGGCACTTCCTGATCATCGGCCTGTTTGTCGGCCTGGCAGGCGGTTCGTTCTCGGTCGGCACGCCTTATGTAGCACGCTGGTTCCCCAAGAGCCAGCAGGGTTTCGCCATGGGCATTTATGGTGCCGGGAACTCGGGCTCTGCGGTCAACAAATTTCTGGCTCCCGCCCTGGTGGTGGGTTTTGGCTGGACCATGGTGCCCCAGGTGTACGCCGCCATCATGCTGGGCACCGTTGCGTTGTTCTGGTTCTTCAGCCACAGTGACCCGACCCACCTGGTTCCAAGCCACGTCAAATTCAGCGACCAACTCCAGTCTTTGAAAGACCCCAAGGTCATCAAGTATTGCCAGTACTACAGCATCGTGTTTGGCGGTTATGTCGCCCTGTCGTTGTGGATGGTGCAGTATTACGTGGGTGAATTCGGGCTCGACATCCGCATCGCGGCGCTGCTGGCGGCCTGTTTCTCTTTGCCCGGAGGCGTCCTGCGCGCCGTCGGTGGTTGGTTGTCTGACAAGTATGGCGCCCACAGCGTGACCTGGTGGGTGTTGTGGGTCTGCTGGATCTGCCTGTTCCTGTTGAGCTATCCGCAAACAGATTTCACCATCACCACCGTGAATGGGCCACAAAGCTTTCATCTCGGTCTGAACGTCTACATGTTCACCGCCTTGATGTTCATCCTCGGTATTGCCATGGCATTTGGCAAGGCCAGCGTCTTCAAATACATCAGCGACGACTATCCCGACAACATCGGCACCATCAGCGGCATCGTGGGTCTGGCCGGTGGCATGGGCGGATTCATACTGCCCATCATGTTCGGCGCTCTGGTGGACATCACCGGCATTCGCTCCAGCTCCTTCATGCTGATGTACGGCGTGGTGTGGGTGTCGCTGATCTGGATGTACCTGACCGAAGTCCGGGCTTCCGAGTATCTGGCCCACAAAAGCCCGCCTGAGCTGCAGGCACAAATCATTTCCAACTGAAAGAAGTTATGAACAACACGAAAACATCAGGCACTGACATCGCCGATTGGCGCCCGGAAGACGCCCAGTTCTGGGAAAGCACGGGCAAACGCGTCGCCAGCCGCAACCTCTGGATCTCCATCCCCAACTTGTTGGTGGCCTTTGCGGTGTGGGCGATGTGGGGCATCATCACCGTGCAAATGCTGAACCTCGGCTTTCCGTTCAAGCCCGCAGACATGTTCACCTTGACAGCGATCGCGGGCTTGATGGGCGCCACCTTTCGCATTCCGGCGTCCTTCTTCATCCGGCTCTCGGGCGGACGCAACACCATCTTCCTGACTTCCGTGTTGTTGATGGTTCCAGCCGTCTGGACCGGCATCGCGCTGCAGGACACCAGCACCCCTTTGTGGGTCTTCCAGGCCTGCGCTTTCCTGAGCGGCATTGGTGGCGGCAACTTCGCCTGCTCGATGTCCAATATCTCCAGCTTTTACCCGAAACGCCTGCAAGGCACCGGCCTGGGCTTGAACGCTGGTCTGGGCAACTTTGGCGTGACCACCATGCAGGTGCTGATTCCCCTGGTCATGACCGTGGGCCTGTTTGGCGCCGTTGGCGGCGGCTCAATGGTGCTGACCAAGGACAGCGGCTGGATCATGGGCAAGATCCTGGCGGGCACACCTACCTTCATCCAGAACGCCGGCTTCATCTGGGCAGCCATCCTGTTGCCGCTGGTGATCGCCGCATGGTTTGGCATGAACAACCTGTTGCCCTTGTCGCCCAACTACGGTGGCACGCTGGCCGCCTTTGCCAAAATCATTTATCTGTGGGGCATCACCTGCGTCATTGGCGCCATCGGCCTTTACCTGTACCTGCCGGCACCTACCGGCCTGGGTCTGCTCAACATGTGGGTGGCCTTGCCATTAACCATTGTGGCCACGCTGCTGGCCATGCGTTTGGCGGCGTTTGGCGAGATGAAGGGCAACATCGCCAAACAATTTGAAATCTTCAAGAACAAACACACCTGGTCCCTGACACTGCTCTACATCGTGACCTTCGGCTCGTTCATCGGCTTCTCGATGGCC
>JBEGLK010000257.1:0-3438 GCA_041183605.1 Pseudomonadota bacterium | reverse complement strand
CACCCGTGGCCCGCAAGCGCGACGATCTGGCCGCCATCCTCTACACCAGCGGTACCACCGGACGCAGCAAGGGGGCCATGCTGTCCCACGGCAACCTGCTGTCCAACGCCGAGGTACTCAAGGACTACTGGGACTGGCGCGCAGGCGACGTGTTGATCCACGCGCTGCCGATCTTTCACGCGCATGGCCTGTTTGTCGCCAGCCACGGCGCACTGCTCAATGGCAGCCGCATGATCTGGTTCCACAAGTTTGATGCCAAGGCCGTTGTCGCGCGCCTGGGTGAGGCCACGGTATTCATGGGTGTGCCCACGCTGTATGTGCGCATGCTGGAAGAAACTGGACTCACCCGCTCGGCCTGCCGGCACATGCGCCTGTTCATCTCCGGCTCGGCCCCGTTGCTGCTGGAAACCTTCCAACTCTGGCAGGAACGTACCGGCCACACCATTCTTGAGCGTTATGGCATGAGCGAAACCGTCATGCTCACCAGCAACCCGTGCAAACCCGAGGGCGGTGCGCGCGTGGGTGGCACGGTAGGCTTCCCGCTGCCCGGTGTGGGCCTGCGCATTCACGACGAACAGGAACACCCCGTGCCGACCGGCGAGATCGGTGGCATCCAGGTGAAAGGGCCCAACGTGTTCAGCGGCTACTGGCGCATGCCAGAAAAGACCGCCGAGGAATTCACAACTGACGGCTGGTTCAAGACCGGCGATGTCGGCAAGTCTGATGCCGACGGCCGAGTGACCATCGTCGGGCGCAGCAAGGACCTCATCATCAGCGGTGGCTACAACGTGTATCCGGCCGAGATCGAAGGCTGGCTCAACGAGATGCCGGCAGTGCAGGAGTCGGCCGTGATCGGTGCACCCCACCCCGACTTTGGCGAGGCAGTGCTTGCTGTGCTGGTGCCACGCCCTGGCCTGCCGGCGCCGGTACCTGCCGAAGTGATCGCCGCGCTCAAGGGTCGTATCGCCAACTTCAAGGTGCCCAAAGCCGTGTACGTCGAGTCGGAGTTGCCGCGCAACGCCATGGGCAAGGTGCAGAAGAACTTGCTGCGCGAACGTTACCAGGCACGTTTTGCAGCGGAGCAGCCACGTCGCGGATGACCTGCCAGCTCGAGGCACGTCAATACAATCGATGGCATGAAATCAACCCACCCCACTCCGCCACGGCGCAGCGCCGCCGAACAGGCCAGGCTTGAGGAAGCATTGAAGGGCCACGTCCACAACGTCGCCTTCAACAAGGTTCTTGGTCTGGTCGCCGAATGTGTGCGCCCCCCCCAACCGCGCATCCGCTTGGACATGCACCCCACGTTGATCGGCACACCCGAGTACCGTCGCCTGCATGGCGGCGCCATCGCCACCGTGCTCGATGACGTGGGTGGCGTCGCGTTGATGATTGCGATGGGCGAGAAACATGCCGAAGAAAGCACCGAACAGATGGAGCACCGTTTTGTGCGAATGGGCACGATCGACCTGCGCATCGACTACCTGCGCCCAGGCCTGGGATCCCATTTCATTGCCACGGCTGATGTGATCCGCCTGGGGGGACGGATTGGTTCGACCCAAATGCGCCTGGTCAACGACCAGGGGCTGCTGATCGCCACCGGCACCGGGACTTACATCCTCAGCTAAGCCCTCAGGTCATCACGTCAGGCCGTCACGCCCGGCAGTGATCCGTGGATGCGCTCGTAGGCGGGTTCATTGCGGGCAAATTCGGCAAACCAGGCCACCAGCCGCGGGTAACGCGAGCGCCATTCCACCGGTTGCCGCCGGTCCAGAAACTCAAGACCACAGGCCAGTCCAATGGCAACGGCGTCCGAACGCTTCGGGTCAGGTGGCGCCGCCTCGAATGCGGCGAGGCAACGGTGGATCTTGCCGCGCTGATAGTCCTGCCAGCGTTCCGACACCTGCGCAGGCTCGTGCCACATGCCCTCGTAAATGACCAGCGCACCGGCATCGGTGATGCCATCGGCCATGCGTGCACGTGTCTGCAGCGGAAAACGCTCCGGGCCATTCACGGGCAACAAGCGCTCGCTACCCGCCACAAATTGCAGGAACTCGATGATCACGCTGCTGTCGAAGATCGCGCTGCCGTCGCCGCGCACCAGACAGGGAATCTTGCCGATCGGATTCTGCTTGCGCAGCGTGTCGTTTTCGTCTGCCACATTGGCCGCCTCGATCGTGACGCGGTCAGAGAGCCCGAGGACCTCAATGGCCATGCGCACCTTGCGCCCAACCGGCGAGGTCAGCGTGGTACGAAGAACGAATTGCTCAGGTTGAGATGTCATTGCTGTTTGCCCCAAATGAGTTAAAAAAATGGCTTCAGGTGCTGCGTGCTTGCGTGCGAGCCCCTCGACATCCATGAAGCGGCGCAAAGGTTAACACATTAAAAAAATATTCAGATAGCGACAGCAAACCGCTCTCCCAACCTGGAACTGCGTGCCATTGCTTCCAAGGTGGCCGCATTGTCCAAACTGGCTTGGGCCAATTGGTTGATGGTTGTGAAATCACCCGCACTGACGAGGTCGGCAAATGCCTCTGCGGCAAACCGGAAACCGCTGCCGCTGGCACACTTGATTTCTTCAAAGGCGACGGTATTGGCCGTGCCGCGTCGCACACGCAACTGGCTGGGCAAGTAGCCGTAGGGGCTATCGCCCACCTGAGCGCTGGTGTGGTTGAGGTACTCGGTTTCAATAGTGCCGGCACTTCCGACGATCGTGGCGCGCCGGTGATTTGCGGCATTCATGGCACATGACAACTGGGCTCGCCTGCCATCAGCGTAATACAGCGTGGCCATGGTACTGATGTCGACTCCAGAATCAGTCCAGCTGGCATCTGCCATCACTGCAACGGGAGCACAACCCATGACGAGCCGTGTGATGCTGAGCGCATAACTCCCAGCATCCAGCAGCGCACCACCGCCCAAATCGGGATTGAGGCGAATGTTGCCATCCGGATTGGCCAGCGTGAAACCAAAACAGGCTTGTACCGAGCGCACATCCCCCACGGCCCCATCCTGCAGAAGTTTGAGCATGGCGCCGGTTTGCGGCTGAAACGCATAAGGAAAAGCCTCCAGCAGCATGACCCGGTTGCTGCGTGCCACATCGAACATGTCTTTGGCCTGCTGCAAATTCAGCGCCAGCGGCTTTTCGCAAAGCACGTGTTTGCCGGCCTCTGCCGCCTTGATGGCCCATTCGGCGTGCAGGCTGTTAGGCAGCGGGATATACACCGCGTCCAACTCGGCATCTGCGAGCAAGGCCTCATAACTTCCGTAACTTCTGTCAAGCCCGAAAGTTTTTGAAAATTCAAGCGCGCTTTCCAGTCGACGACTGGCCGCAGCCAACACAATGACCTTTGGGCTGCCGTCCAGATCACGGACAAATTGCCTGGCAATGTTTGCGCAGCCGAGCACGCCGATGCGTAAAGCAGAGTTGTTTGTCAT
>JBEGLK010000256.1:0-3479 GCA_041183605.1 Pseudomonadota bacterium | reverse complement strand
CGCGAGTTTCCGATGGACGACGATGCCCGTGCCCGTTTTCGTGGTCGCTGGCGCGAACTGCTCGACGGTGACCCGACCCGCAGCCGCATTTACAAGGACATCGGCACCGGTGTGGCTACCGCGGGTATCGAGTACTACCTGCCGCTGTTTTTTGACGAGACGGCCACCGTGTTTGACTACTTGGGCGATGCCGCCACCGTGGTGTTGCACGGTGATCTGGAACCCGCCTTTGCCCACTTCTGGCAGGACACACGTGAGCGTTACCGGCTGGTTCAGGGCGACCCGGAGCGGCCGGTTTTGCCGCCCGACGCGCTGTTTTTAAGCACCGAGCAGTTTTACGCCCGGGTCAACCAGCATGCCCAATTGGCCTTGCGCGCAGCGGTGGATGAAGTGGCTGACAGTGGCCATTTTGTGCGCCTGGGCGACATCACCGTGGTCCGCGGTTCTGATGACCCGCTGGCCAAGCTAAAGGCCCACATCCGTAACACACAACAGCGCGTTTTGGTGCTGGCCGAAAGCGACGGCCGGCGCGCCAGCCTGCTCGACTTCCTGCACAGCAGCCAGTTCGACCCGCCGTCGTTTGACTCGCTGGCCGAGTTCCAGGACAGCGACGAAAAAATTGGCATCGCCACGTCCTCCCTGGCCACAGGTTTTGGCTGGCTCGATGCCGGCATCGACTTTGTCACCGAGACCGAGCTTTTTGCCGCCAGCCCGACCACACGCCGGCGCAAGAAACAAGAACAGGTCAGCGACGTCGAGGCACTCATCAAGGACCTCAGTGAGCTGAAAGTGGGCGACCCGGTGGTGCACTCAGCCCACGGCATCGGCCGTTACCGCGGTCTGGTCAACCTCGACCTCGGCAACAAATTGCCCAACGGTGAACCTGAGGTGCAGGAATTCTTGCACCTGGAATACGCCGACAAGGCCACGCTGTATGTGCCTGTAAGCCAGTTGCAACTGATCAGCCGTTACACCGGCGTCAGCCCCGACGAGGCGCCTTTGCACAAACTCGGCAGCGGCCAGTGGGAAAAGGCCAAACGCCGGGCTGCCGAACAGGTGCGCGACAGTGCCGCTGAATTACTCAACATCTACGCCCGTCGCGCCGCCCGCGAGGGTTACGCTTTCAGGTACAGCCCCGCTGATTACGAAACCTTTGCCAACGAATTCGGCTTTGAGGAAACTGCCGACCAGAAAGCCGCCATCCATGCGGTGATCCAGGACATGATCAGCCCGCGCCCGATGGACCGCCTGGTCTGCGGCGATGTCGGATTTGGCAAAACCGAAGTCGCCTTGCGCGCCGCTTTTGTTGCCATCACCGGTGGCAAACAGGTCGCATTCCTCGCCCCTACCACCTTGCTGGCCGAGCAGCATTACCAGACGCTGGTCGACCGTTTTGCCAAATGGCCGGTGAAAGTGGCCGAGATGAGCCGCTTCAGGTCGGCCAAGGAAATCACCGCCGCGCTGAAAGGCGTGAGTGACGGCACCATCGACATTGTGGTCGGAACCCACAAGCTGCTAAGCCAGAACACCCACTTCAAGAACCTCGGGCTCTTGATCATCGACGAGGAGCACCGTTTTGGTGTGCGGCACAAGGAGCAGATGAAAGCCTTGCGCGCCGAAGTCGATGTGCTCACACTCACCGCCACACCGATTCCACGCACGCTGGGCATGGCGCTGGAGGGCCTGCGTGATTTGAGCGTGATCGCCACCGCGCCGCAGCGCCGGCTGGCAATCAAGACCTTTGTGCGCACCGAAGGCAATGGCGTGATCCGGGAAGCGGTGCTGCGCGAGCTCAAGCGCGGCGGCCAGATCTACTTTTTGCACAACGAGGTCGAGACCATCGAGAACCGGCGCGCCAAGCTCGAGGAGTTGTTGCCCGAAGCGCGTATTGCGGTGGCCCACGGCCAGATGCCGGAGCGCCAGCTGGAGGCCGTGATGCGCGACTTTGTGGCGCAACGCACCAACCTGCTGCTGTGTTCGACCATCATCGAGACCGGCATTGACGTGCCCAGCGCCAACACCATTGTCATGAGCCGTGCCGACAAGTTTGGCCTGGCGCAATTGCATCAGTTGCGCGGACGCGTCGGTCGTAGCCACCATCAAGCCTACGCTTACCTGCTGGTGCCCGACCTCGAGGGCCTGACGAAACAGGCCAAGCAGCGTCTGGACGCGATTCAGGCCATGGAAGAACTCGGCAGCGGTTTTTACCTCGCCATGCACGACCTCGAGATTCGTGGCGCCGGCGAAGTGCTAGGTGAAAACCAGAGCGGCAACATGCTCGAAGTCGGCTTTCAGCTTTACAACGAGATGCTGAGTGAGGCGGTGCGTTGCCTGAAAGCCGGCATCGAGCCGGATCTGCTGAACCCGCTCAACGTGGCCACCGACATCAACCTGCACGCGCCCGCGCTCTTGCCCGACGACTTCTGTGGTGACGTGCACCTGCGCCTGTCGTTTTACAAGAAGCTGGCCACCGCCAAGACCACCGAGCAGATCGATGGCCTGATGGAAGAAATCATTGACCGTTTCGGCAAACTTCCCGCCCAGGCGCAAACCCTGATCGACGTGCACCGCCTGCGTGTCACCAGCCAGCCTTATGGGGTGCTCAAGGTCGACGCCGCACCCGGTGTGATCACCATCACCTTCAAGAAAGACCCGCCGATCGACCCCATGAAAATCATCGCGCTGATCCAGAAAAACAAGCACATCCGGCTGGCCGGCAACGAGAAGCTGCGCATCGAACGCGCCTTGCCTGACGTCGCTGACCGGGCCAAGATGGTGCGCGACGTGTTGCGCAACCTCGGGCAACCGCTGACAAACACGGCCACGCCCGCGGTCGTGGCCTGAGCAGGGAGCCTTCAGCATGTGCCTGATCGCCTGGAACTGGCAACCGGACAGCCCCCATCCGCTGCTGCTGATTGCCAACCGCGACGAGTTTTACGCGCGACCGACCGCGTCCTTGGGCTGGTGGCAGGACGCCCCCATTCTGGCCGGACGCGACCTGCAGGCTGGTGGCACCTGGCTGGGCGTGAGTCGCAGCGGCCGCCTGGCGGCCATCACCAACCACCGCGACCCCGCCAACCAGCGGCCTGACGCGCCATCACGCGGCGAACTGGTCAGCGCTTTCCTGAATGCAAGCACCAGCGCCCACGACTACCTGCATAACTTGGCAAAGTCTGCCAATACCTACAACCCGTTCAACCTGCTGGTCTTTGACGGCACTCATCTGATGGGTCTGGAAAGCCGCCACGCCAAAATCATCACCATGCAACCCGGCATTGGTGCGGTGTCCAATGCCGACTTCCTAACCCCCTGGCCCAAGCTGGCGCACCTGAGTCAGAGCCTGCAGGCGCTGCTGGCACAACAACATCCGAGCGACGCGCAATTGCTGGCGCTGCTGCACAACCCGCACGTTGCCGCCGATGCCGACCTGCCGGACACCGGCGTGGAACTGGAGCGCGAGCGCGCGCTGTCGGCCGCCT
>JBEGLK010000255.1:0-3487 GCA_041183605.1 Pseudomonadota bacterium | reverse complement strand
TCAAGCCGCAGCGGCACAAATGCGCGGCGAAGCCGCAGTAGAGGAGGCTAAATGAACGCTCGTACCGATCTGGATTCTTTGAAAGTTGTAGGCACACGTCCGCTGCGCCCGGATGGCGCAGAGAAGGTGACTGGAAGTGCCGTGTACGGCGCCGACATGATGTTGCCAGGCATGCTCGAAGCCCGCATGAAGCGCAGCCCACACGCCCATGCCCGCATCCTGGGTATCGACGCTTCTGCGGCGCTGGCACTGCCTGGCGTCAAGGCGGTTGTCACCTCGGCCGACTTCATTGACCTGGCCAACGTGGAAGCCCATGTGGGCGAAAGCAACGCAACCTTCCGCGACATCTGCCGCAACGTCATGGCGCGTGATAAAGCCTTGTACGTAGGGCATGCCATTGCCGCCGTCGCTGCAACTTCTGCGGAGATCGCAGAAGCTGCTCTGGCACTGATCAAAGTGGACTACGAAGTGCTGCCCCATGTGATCGACGTGGAAGCCGCCATGGCACCTGACGCCCCCGTGCTGCATACAGACTTGGTGCCAAAGGGCATCAGCCCCAAGCCTGCAAAGCCTTCGAACATTGCAGAGAAGGTTTCCATCAGTCGCGGTGATGCAGCTGCCGTATTCAACGATCCTTCCCAAGCAGAAGTCGTGGTGCAAGGCCGTTTCAGGACCGAGCCGGTGCACCAAGGCTACATTGAACCCCACGCCTGTGTTGCCTCTGCAGCAGCCGATGGCCAATACCAGCTCTGGGTTTCCACCCAGGGCCAGTTCACCGCACGTACCCTGTGTTCCCAGATTCTCGGAATTGCACCGGCTGACCTGCGTGTGATTCCGGTCGAAATCGGTGGTGGCTTCGGTGGCAAGACCACGGTCTATCTGGAACCGGTGGCTCTGGCCCTGTCGCGCAAATCCGGCCGGCCGGTGCGCATGGTCATGTCCCGCGCCGAAGTGTTCGAGGCAACCGGCCCCACGGCGGGTGCCGTCATGGAAGTCAAGCTGGCAGCCAAGCGCGATGGCACGATCACGGCCGCGGAAATTCTCCTGAAGTTCCAGGGTGGTGCTTTCCCTGGCGCCCCGATCAACCAGGCCAGCCTGACCTGCCTGGCCGCCTACAACATCGCCAATTTGTCGATCACGGGTTATGACGTGTTGAGCAACAGGCCGAAAGCCGTGGCTTATCGCGCCCCGGGCGCGCCCATCAGTGCCTTCGCCACCGAAAGCCTGATTGACGAACTGGCCCTGAAACTTGGCATGGATGCGATCGATCTGCGACTGAAGAACATCGCGACCCGTGGCATGCAGGCGATTTATGGCCCCACTTTCCTGGATATCGGTTTTGCCGAGACCCTCAAGGCGGTCAAGGAACACCCGCATTGGAAATCACCACTGCCCGCGAACACCGGACGTGGCGTTGCCGCAGGCTTCTGGTTCAATCACGCAGGTGAGTCCTCGGCATCGGTGCACGTGAACGAAGACGGTGGCGCATCGGTGGTGTCGGGCAACCCCGACATTGGTGGTTCACGCGCATCGATGGCCATGATGGCCGCCGAAACGCTGGGCCTGCCGATCGAGCGCGTTCGCGCCACTGTGGGCGACACCGCCTCCATCGGCTACAGCTTCCTGACCGCCGGCAGCCGGACCACGTTTGCCACCGGCACTGCCGTTGTCATGGCAGCCCAAAAGGTGGTTGACGACTTGAAACGCCGTGCCGCCCTGACATGGCAATGTGATGTTTCCAAGGTGGATTGGGTCAATGGTGCGGCACATTGCACCGACCCAGAGAAGTCTGTGCCTCCGCTGACCCTGAAGGACATTGCAGCGAAATGTGGCCAGACCGGTGGCCCGATCGGCGCCGAGGCCTCGCTGAATGCCCAAGGCCATTCGCCTGGCTTTGCTGTTCATGTGTGTGACATTGAGCTCGACCCCGAGACCGGCCGCACCCAGGTGGTTCGTTACACCGCGGCTCAGGACGTGGGGCGTGCCATCCATCCGTCTTATGTGGAAGGTCAGTTGCAGGGCGGCGCCGCCCAAGGCATTGGCTGGGCACTCAATGAGGCCTATATCTATGACGACCGTGGTGCACTGCTGAATTCGGGCTTCCTCGACTACCGCATGCCTGTTGCCAGCGATCTGCCATTGATCGACACGATCCTGGTTGAAGCCGTGCCCAATGAGCGCCACCCCTATGGCGTCAAAGGTGTGGGTGAGCCCTGCATCGTGCCGCCTTTGGCGGCCATCGGCAGTGCCTTGAGTCATGTGGCAGGCGTTCGCATGACCGAGCTTCCGTTCTCTCCTCCCAATGTCCTGAAGGCAATTCAGAACAAGGGCTGATATATGGCCCGGGTAAGAACCATCGCACAATCCGTGCGTGACCTTGCCGGGGGTCTTGACCACTTTGAGGTTGAGGCCCCCAATGTTCGTGCTTTGCTTGCGGCCCTGGAGGCCCGCCACCCTGGCTTGGGTGAGCATATCAAGGAGTCGATGACGATCGCCATCGATGGCGAGCTCTACCACGAAGCCCTGAACGAGCCACTCAAGCCTGACAGTGAGGTGGTCTTCATCCCATTGATGACGGGTGGCTAAGTCATAAAAAAAACCGGCACTGCCGGTTTTTTTTATGGGTGATCAGGACTGGACGGCAGACTCACGTCGCTGGGTGCGCGTGGATCTTCATGCAAAACCTGCTCGATGGCAGCCGGTTCAAGCTTGATCGCCACACCGGCGCGCTCCTGTGGCAACAACATCACCGAACGGCAGTCGCGTTCGGACCAACCCCGATTCATGGCTTCCTGCAGGTCGGCAAAAGCCGTGTTCGCCATTCGCATCGGCACCCTCAATTCCCTGGCCAGCTCGGTGGCACTCTTGACGTCCTTGTAGACGATGCTGAGGGCCGCCTGGGGGCTGTCATATTCGCCGGGCAAAAATTGATCGATCAGTCCGTCAAAGGTACGCCGGCGCCCGATGCCACCATGTCGGATGGCTTTCCACAAGGACAAGGGTTCAGCGCCCGCTTTCACACCCAGCACAAACGCCTCGGCAATGGCGGCCTGCGTGGCCTGGCTGGCGCAGTTATGCACCAGCTTGGTCACCAGTCCGGCGCCGATGTCTCCCACATGGACGGGTTGATCGCCCATCACACGCAACGCAGACTCGTAGCGCTCATACACAGCCTTGTCACCCCCCACCCAGATGGCCAGCCGCCCATGTTGCGCGCCGCGCGCCCCGCCGCTGATGGGGGCATCGAGCATGTGTACACCCCGGGTGGCAAAGATGCCATGCAGCCGTTTGACCTGTTCGGGCGTGCTGGTCGACATCTCGAAAAAGGCCTGCCCGGAGCGCACACCCTGAATGAGGCCAGTTACACCCAAAGCCACCTCTTCAATCTGTGGCAGACCGGGCAGGCAGGTGAACATCAGCTCACACTGCTCTGCCAGCGCCTTCGGTGAGTCAGCCCAGACGGCGCCAGCCGCCAGGTGCTCGGCAC
>JBEGLK010000254.1:0-3489 GCA_041183605.1 Pseudomonadota bacterium | reverse complement strand
GCGCACCACGTTGTTGTAGGGGTCCTGTTCGGTGAGTGACCAGCCCGACGTCTGGCAGTGTGTGCGCAACATGAGCGACTTGGGATTTTTGGCATTGAAGCCCTTCATGATGCGGCACCACAACAAACGTGCGGCGCGCATCTTGGCCACTTCCAAATAGAAGTTCATGCCGATGGCCCAGAAGAAGCTCAGGCGGCCGGCAAAGTCGTCCACATCCATGCCCTTGGCAATCGCGGTCTTCACATACTCCTTGCCATCAGCCAACGTGAAGGCCAGTTCCAGCGCCTGGTTGGCACCGGCTTCCTGCATGTGGTAACCCGAGATCGAAATCGAGTTGAACTTGGGCATGTTCTTCGAGGTGTACTCGATGATGTCGCCGATGATGCGCATGCTGGGCTCAGGCGGGTAGATGTAGGTGTTGCGCACCATGAACTCTTTCAGGATGTCGTTCTGAATCGTGCCACTCAGTTTGTCCTGACTCACACCCTGCTCTTCAGCCGCCACCACATAACCGGCCAGCACCGGCAACACGGCGCCATTCATGGTCATCGACACACTCACCTTGTCGAGCGGAATCTGGTCGAACAGGATCTTCATGTCCTCCACCGAGTCGATCGCCACCCCGGCCTTGCCCACGTCACCAGTCACACGAGGATGATCGCTGTCATAGCCGCGATGCGTGGCCAGATCGAACGCGACCGACACCCCCTGGCCGCCAGCCGCCAGCGCCTTGCGATAAAACGCGTTGGACTCTTCGGCGGTGGAAAATCCAGCGTACTGGCGAATGGTCCAGGGCCGCACCGCATACATGGTGGCCTGCGGGCCACGCAGATAGGGTTCAAACCCTGGCAAGGTATTGGCGTAGGGCAGGTTTTTGGTGTCCTCTGCGGTGTACAGGGGCTTGACCGAAATGCCATCGGGAGTGATCCAATTGAGCGCGTTGACATCACCGCCAGGCGCAGATTTGGCGGCCGCCTTGGCCCAGGCGTCCAGGCTGGCTGACTGAAATTCGGGATTGGAGTGTGTCATGGTGGCAACCGTTCAAGGGGTAAATCGTGGGCGCATCCACTGTGACAGCAATGCGCATTTTGGGCAAATGAGTTTACATTATTTATAATTATTGATGCAAAAAATTCCTCCCAGCTTACAATTTGCCCTATGGCCGTACCCTCATTAGCACCCCGCGCACTTTACGAAGAAGTGGCTGAACTGCTGCGCCAGCGGATTTTCAAACGCGAGCTGGAGCCCGGCAGCTGGATCGACGAACTCAAGATCGCCCAGGACTACGGCATCAGCCGCACGCCCATGCGTGAAGCGCTCAAGGTGCTGGCGACCGAAGGCCTGGTGACCATGAAGGTGCGCCGAGGTGCCTATGTGACCGAAGTGTCCGAACGCGACCTGGCCGATGTCTACCACCTGCTGAGCCTGCTCGAATCGGACGCCGCAGGTGTCGTGGCACAACGCGCTGACGAGACCCAACTCAAGGACCTCGAGACCATCCATGAGGCGCTGGAGCAGGCCGCCCGGCCCGATCAAGTAGATCACGAGCGTTTTTTTGAGATCAACGAACGTTTTCATATGCGCCTGCTGGAAATTGCCGACAACCGCTGGCGCAACCAGATGGTGGCTGACCTGCGCAAGGTCATGAAGCTCAACCGCCACAACTCGCTGCTCAAATCCGGTCGTATCCAGGAGTCCCTCAACGAACACCGCGCCATCATGGCCGCACTGATCGCACGCGACCCGCAAGCCTGCACCCAACGCATGCAGGAGCACTTTACCAATGGCCTGGAAGCCGCCAATTGATCATCAAGCCCTGATGTCCACACCCGAACTTTTCATGCAGCAGGCGCAGGCACTGGCTGCGCAAAGCCTGCTGCTCACCTCGCCCAACCCGCGCGTGGGATGTGTCATCACCAGCCCCGACGGGCAGGTACTCGGCCAGGGCGCTACCCAGCGCGCCGGTGAGGCCCACGCCGAAGTGATGGCGCTGCGTGATGCTGCAGCCCTGGGCCACGACGTGACAGGCGCCACGGCTTACGTCACGCTGGAGCCCTGCTCGCACCAGGGCCGCACCGGGCCTTGTTGTGATGCGCTGATTGCGGCAGGCATCAAGAAAGTGGTGGCCGCCATCACCGACCCCAATCCGCGCGTTGCCGGCCAGGGCTTCACCAGGCTGCAGGCTGCAGGTATCGACGTCGAGATCGGTCCCGGCGGTTCCGAATCACGCGAACTCAACATCGGGTTTTTCAGCCGCATGGTGCGCCAAACGCCTTGGGTGCGCATGAAGCTGGCTGCCTCGCTGGACGGCAAAACAGCGCTCGACAACGGTATCAGCCAGTGGATCACATCGCCCCCCGCACGCACCGATGGTCATGCCTGGCGCGCCCGTGCCTGCGCCGTGCTCACCGGCATCGGCACGGTGCTGGCCGACAACCCCAAACTCGACGTGCGTTTGGTGGAGGCGCCGCGCCAGCCGGCGCTGGTGGTGATCGACAGCCGGCTGGAAACACCGCTGGATGCGGCGCTTTTTATTGCCGGCCGCAAGCTCCTGATTTATGCCGCCGTTCCTGATACCGCCAAACAGGCCGCGCTGGAAGCACGCGGTGCCACCGTCGTGATGCTGAGCAATCCCCATGGCAAGGTCGATCTGGCCGCCATGTTGCGCGACCTGGCACGCCGCGAGATCAACGAGTTACATGTGGAAGCCGGTGAAAAACTCAATGGTTCGCTGATTCGCGAGGGCCTGGTCGATGAATTTGTGGTTTATCTGGCCCCCAAAATGATCGGCCAAGGGCGTGGCATGGCACACTTTGGCCCGTTGCAGGATCTGGCTCAGGCCGTGCCGCTGGAATTCAAGTCCACGGCCATGCTGGGGCCAGACCTTCGTCTAATCGCCCGCGTTTGTGGCCGCGACGTTTTTTAATCAAATACCTATGTTCACTGGCATCATCACCGGCATCGGCCGCATCAGCGCTGTTCAATCTCTGGGCGACACAGCCGCCCATGGCAAACGCCTGACCATCACCTGCCCCCCAGGCTACCTCGACGACGTGGGCCTCGGTGACAGCATCGCGCTCAACGGCGCCTGCATGACCGTGACCACCTTCGACCCGGCGGCGCAGCAGTTCACCATCGACATTTCGGCCGAATCACTCGACAAGACGGCAGGGCTCGACCAGCTAGGTGCCATCAACATGGAAAAGGCCCTGCGCGCGCATGACCGGCTGGGCGGCCACATCGTCTCAGGCCACGTCGATGGCATCGGCCAAGTCACTTACTTCGCGCAAATTGGCGAAAGCTGGTTATTGCGCGTGATGGCGCCGCCCGCGCTGGCCAAGTACCTGGCCTACAAGGGCTCGATCACCATCAATGGTGTGAGCCTGACCGTCAACAAAATCCAGGACAGCGCAGCGGGCTGCGAAATGTCCATCAACCTGATCCCGCACACCGTGCAAAACACGGCGCTGGGTGCGCTGCAGGTCGGCT
>JBEGLK010000253.1:0-3524 GCA_041183605.1 Pseudomonadota bacterium | reverse complement strand
GCCTTGGTGTGTGCCGCCACAGCGGTATCGACTGCAACCTGGGCAAAATTCTTGGGCAGCTCACCCTTCATGCGGCGCACCAGCTCCCTGGCCAGCGCCGGATGGGCTGCCTTGTAGGCGGCGAACTTGTCGTTCCAGGCTTTCTCGGCGGCGCTGCCGGCAGCCTTGGCGTCCCAGGCGGCGTAGATGTCCTTGGGGATCACGAACGGCGCATGCGGCCAGCCGATGGCTTCGCGGGTGAGCTTGATTTCTTCGGCGCCGAGCGGTTCGCCGTGCGCCTTGGCGGTGTTGGCCCGGTTCGGGCTGCCCTGGCCGATCGCGGTCTTGCAGATGATCAGTGTGGGTTTGTCACTGGATTTTTTGGCTTCGGCAATGGTGTCGGCCACCAGTTCGGCGTCGTGCCCGCTGATCGGGCCCAGCACGTTCCAGCCGTAGGCGGCAAAACGTTGTGCCGTGTTGTCGATGAACCAGGGCGCCACCTGGCCGTCAATCGAGATGCCGTTGTCGTCGTAAAGCGCGATCAGCTTGTTGAGCTTCCAGGCACCGGCCAGGGCGCAGGCTTCGTGGCTGATGCCTTCCATCAGGCAACCGTCGCCCATGAAAGCGTAGGTGTGGTGATTCACCACCTCATGGCCGTCGCGGTTGAATTCCTGGGCCAGCAGTTTCTCGGCCAGCGCCATGCCGACCGCGTTGGTGATGCCCTGGCCCAGCGGGCCGGTGGTGGTCTCGACACCGGGCGTCACGTCCACTTCAGGATGACCGGGGGTCTTGCTGTGCAACTGGCGGAAGTTTTTGATTTCCTTGATCGGCAGCTTGTAGCCGGTCAGGTGCAGCACCGAGTACAGCAGCATGGAACCGTGGCCGTTGGAGAGCACAAAACGGTCGCGGTCGAACCAGCTCGGGTTGGCCGGATTGTGTTTGAGGTGGCTGCCCCACAAGGCCACCGCCATGTCGGCCATGCCCATCGGCGCGCCAGGATGGCCCGAGTTGGCGGCTTGCACCGCGTCCATGCTGAGGGCACGGATGGCATTGGCCATGTCGGCGTGACTGGCACCCTGGGTGGTGGGTTCTTGGGAAGTGACGGAGAGTTCAGCCATGGGTACCTGCTTCGAAGAGATGAAATGAATATCTTCCGATTTTATCGGCCAGTTCGTGCCCCCGGACTTTTATCCTGTCGCAAAGCGGCGCACCTGGTCGGTGCACTCTGTATTTCAAGCAAAATAGCGCCCGGCTCTCTTCTTAAACCCATAGCCAACTCAAGCTCAGCAGATTGACACCCGCCAACACCATGCAGCATCAAGCAACCAAGCAGTTGACCAAGAAAAATGCGCTGTCCCTGAGTGATTTCCAATCATGCTGGCGCGCTTCAAGGCCATGAAATCAAGAGCTTGGCCAGGTGTTGAAGCCGTTCTGCCGGTCTTCGTTTTTCTGCTGGCACTTGGCCTCTTTGGCATTGCGGCGTTATGGCGCGAAGAAGACATCAAAACTGAGGCCGCGGCCCAAATCCAGCACATCACCGAACGGATGGCCGCAGACATCGAACTGCGCTTTCAAAAGCCACGATTCGGACTGAACGGCGCCAAGGGCATGTTCGCGGTGAACAAACATGTCAGTCGCGCGGATTTTCGGACTTTTATCGAATCGCTCAAACTCCCTGAAGAATTTCGCGGCGTGCGGGCTCTGGGCTTCATCCAGCGAGTCCAACACGCCGATGTGGATCACTTTGTGGCGACCGAACGCGCTGATGCCGCGCCCCAATTTGCCGTTCGGCAACTGGTCGACAAAACACAATCCGATCTGTATGTCGTCAAGTTCATCGAGCCGATGGCGAACAACATCGAAGCCCTGGGTCTCGATGTTGGCTCAGAGCCAGTTCGCCGCAACGCAGCGCAACGTGCCGTAGACACCGGCCGGCCGACCTTGAGCGCACCCGTCACGCTGGTTCAGGATCAGCAGAAAACGCCGGGGGTCATGCTCTTCGTGCCGATTTACGCCATGGGCGCCAACCCCGCCACAGCCGGTGAGCGTCGCACGGCCCTGCGGGGACTGCTGTTCGCGTCGATCGTGGTCGAAGAGTTGCTCCAGGGACTCCCTGATGTTGCATCGGATATTGTCGATGTCGATATCTTTGATGTCATGGCGTCACCGTCGAATAACGTTCTGATTTTCGATTCTGACAAACACGCTACCCAAACTGGCAAGCTGCAAGTCTCTGATTCAGGTTCAACCTATTCAGAACATCAATCGATTTCCATCCTGGGGCGGCAACTGAGCCTGCAGGTGCATTCCAGGCCGAAGTTCAACGCCAATCTTGACCGCAAGTCACCGTGGCTGATTCTGGTCATTGGCAGTCTGATCAGCGCTCAGCTGGCGCTCTTCTTGCGTGGCAAATTACAGCGGATCGCCATTGTCTCCAGGTTGGTCGATCAGCGCACCCGCGATCTGAGCCAAAAGAGCCATCGCCTGCAAATCATTCTGGAAACTGTCAATGATGGCATTTACGTGCTGGACACTGATGGCCTGTTGGTTGAGGCCAATCCGGCCTTCCTGAACATGCTCGGCCTGGACGAATCGGCGCTTGGACTATTACATATCCGCGACTGGGATATGCAATTCAACATGGCGAGTTATCAAGCGCTCACAGCGAGGCTTGGAGCTGCACAATCCAGCGTTCTTTTTAAAGCTCAATACCGACACCGGGATGGTCATCTGATCGACCTCGAAATCAATGCCCGTGGCACGGTAATCGAGGGGCAGCACCTGATTTATTGTGCCGCACGCGACATCAGCGAGCGCAAACGCAGTGAAAAACAGCTGCAGCGAGTCGAGTCCTTGTTACGCACCTCGATTGAAGTCATCGACGAAGCCTTTGTCATCTTTGACCCTGACGATCGATTGGTGTTCTGCAATGACAAGTACCGCCAGATCTACGCCAGCATTGCCCACCTGATCGTGCCGGGCGTCCAATTTGAAGCTTTGGTGCGCGCGGGTGTCGAAGAAGGCCGCCAGATCGATGCTGTCGGGCGCAAGGAAGCCTGGATCCAGGAGCGCCTGGCCAGCCACCGCGCCAGCAACAACACACTGATTCAACACCACGCCAATGGCCGCGTCCAGCGCATTGTCGAGCGCCGCACACCTGACGGACACATTGTTGGCTTTCGGATCGACATTACCGAGTTGTACCGCGCCAAGGAGGCGGCTGAATCCGCCAACATCGCCAAGAGCCGGTTTCTTGCGACCATGAGCCACGAGATCCGCACGCCGCTGAACGGTATCCTGGGCATGGCGCAAGTGCTGTTGATGCCAGGCCTCCGGGAGGCCGAGCGCCTGGAATACGCGCGCACCATCCAACGGTCGGGCCAGACCCTGCTCAGCCTGCTCAACGACATTCTGGATCTTTCGAAAATTGAGGCCGGCAAGGTCGAATTGGAATCCATTGCCATGTCACCGGTGAACATCATCCGACATACCCAGAAGCTGTTTGAACAAATGGCAATGGACAAAGGACTGCGCATAGAAACAAG
>JBEGLK010000252.1:0-3525 GCA_041183605.1 Pseudomonadota bacterium | reverse complement strand
ATTGTCGCGGATTCAATTGGCAATGACCCGCACCATTGAGAAAGTCTGCCCTGGCCAGGCTTTCAGATTGAGCTGCCCATGTGGCTAATGGCGCTCATTGGCTTCGCGCATGGACATCTAAAGCCTTTTTATGTTAACTTGCGAACAGCCTGGGGGGCGTCAGCATCAAGGCCATTCATTCGCAAAAAACCAGGGTCTGGAGGGTACGTACTTCGCGATTTGATGCAGACGCCATGGCGTTCGGAATTCATCCGGCTGTCTCCGTAGCGGTCGCTTTTGAAATACGTCAATCTCCACCTGGTTTGTGTCAATTTTTTCGGGCAGCCCAAAACACTGCACCCTCTGGGCCGTACTTTTCAGCGTGTGTTACACCGCGGCCAACCTTGAAGGCGTCACCCGCTTTGTAATGGGTGGTCAGCCCGTTTGTGGTGAGCCAGAGCTCGCCCTTGACCACGATGGCATCCGCGTCGAATGGATGCTCATGTGGTTCCGTGACAAAGTTCGGATCCCATTCACGAACCAGTACTTGGTCGTAGCCCTCACTCAGTTTACGGCTCTTGAATGCATCAAATGAATCGTCGGACATGGTCTTGTACAGGAAAGGAGAAGGGCGCAGAATAGCCGATAGGCGATAGGCTTGTCTTCTGTAAAGGTATAGATGAACACACGATGGTTGGTTCGCTTCTGCCTGGCACACGGCCGGGGGCCAGCCGCACCTGTGGTCGCCGGAGCACACCGGCTATTTATCGCCGCACGAACCTTCGCCGTGGCGGCGCTGGTGGCTGCTTGTGCCGGATGCACCGCACCTCCACCCTGGCCAGCCCCGACATCTGATGGTAGCGAGAGTCCGGCATCGACTACTTCGTGTCCCGGAATTGCTGGCACCTATCTGAATGCCGCAACCGCCGGCAGTCCTTGTGACGTCATTGATGCCAAGGCATGTGCTTCCCTGACTTTTTACTTTTTCTCTGATCACGTACCTGAAGCGTCCGGGGTTTCAAACTTTCCAACATCGCCAGATGATTGGCCGTCTGGCACCCATGTACAGATCGAGCAACCAACCGTAGATGTCTTGCGCATCATGGCTGAACGCAAATCGAATGCCGGAAAAGCAGAGATCCTGGCATCCAAAGAGCTTGATCGTCAAAGAGGAGAATTTGAATGCCAGGAGAACACCATTCGGCTGAGACCCAAGGTTCAACACGACGCGCAACTTTGGATGGGTCGTCGCACAAATAAGGAATATCTGACTGTGAGCGTCAATCAAGAGGCACTTGTCGTGGAAAGCAGGCGCCAATATGAGACTTACTTACTTTGGTTTGTTGGCGGCACCATGCGGGAGGAGCAAAGCTGGCATCGTTGGGAGAGGGTGAAGTAGACGATGTCATCACGATGCATCCCTGAAAGCGCGTGATGCCGCTGGTGGGGCTGGCCACACGGGTTGCTGGGCCTCTTACGGTGTTGAGCCTCAGGTCAACAACTTGACTAAGGTGTCTGGATGAAAACTCAAGCCAATCAGGCCGGAAAGTCCCATGACGACACCAAAAACCGGATGGAATCAGGGCCAGCCAGAAAAGTGCTGGCAATTCTGTGAGTGAGGCAATGGCCAACAAGGAGATGGCGATGGCCATCGCTGCATCCGACAAGTCAAATTGATCGTCTCGGAAATTCAAGGCGTCGTAGGTGGCCTGGTTTTTTTCAGCCTGGACCTTCAATTCTTCTTTTTTCTGATTTTGCGATTTCACCAAATCGTCGTAGCTGCGAATTTGCTCTTCATAAGCCTTCTGAAATTTCCCGTGGATCAATTTCCATCAAACTATCCTTCAATCATGGGTAGACATGCGGTCGCGACCTTGCTTGCTGATTTGCAAGAGCAAACTCAACAGAGCTGCCGCTGCTGCCGACCGGGTCAATGGCGGCGAGGCGAGAAGCAATTGCGCCAAACCATCGATGGCTTCGACACTGACTTGCTGAACCCAGTCGGCCAGCTTTACAACATCGCCGGTTTGAATGATGGCTGCGTCCTCAAGTCCGACCGTGGGATCACTGGCAGGATTGCGCATACGGATGCTGGCAAAAACGCCGTTGGCGATGGTCATCAGACTGAGAATACCCAGCGGTCGCATCAGGTGCTCAAGCATTCGCGCGCGCAGGCTGGGTGGCACTGAGTCATAGACTTGGCCAATGAGACAGGGAACAGAGATGTTCGGTTCCACAATGCCAGGCGTCGCTGGCTCGGTGTGAGCAGGAAGTCGATTCATGAGTGGATCCCTGAAAAATAATAATTGAAATTTACAAACATGCTGGTTATGCCAAGTCGCAAGCATGACAGCTAGATATTTCGTTTTCGTGTTAGTTCAACATCAAGGCGTAAAGAAAGTGTTTCAAGATGTGAACTTGCAAAGTTGTACTGCTATGCGTCTTGCACGCATCAAGCTGATTCAGAAAGGCGATACTCCGCTGATGCAACAAACTTGGAGATTCCATGCCACGCCCGATTCTTGACGAAACGCACATTCATCCCGCGATCCGCGGCAAGGTCGCAGACCATCAGCAAGCGATTGTCCGGGAGGTCATGGCGGCCGTTCAGGGTAACGACGTCGTGGTGGTTGGCATGGGCATGAACCCATTTCCCAAAAAGGCTTGTGCGGCATTGGACGCGATCAAGCAGCCCTACAAGTATCTGGAGTACGGCAACTACTTCAACACCTGGCGCAAACGCAATGCGCTCAAGATGTGGACGGGCTGGCCCACCTTTCCAATGGTGTTCGTCAAAGGCGTTCTGGTGGGTGGCGCCGGCGAGTTGCAGGCACTGATTGACAGTGGTGACTTAAAAAAATTGATGACCTAAGGTCGAAGCTGGTTTTGTGCGGCCTGACCCATTTGATTTTTCAGGTGCTGCAACAAGCCTTTGCTGGCGTCCTCCACCAGGTCCAGCACCTCTTCGAAACCTGCATCGCCCCCAAAATAGGGATCAGGCACCACGTCGCGGTCGAACTGCAGACAGAACTCGGTGAAGCGGCGCAGCTTGTGTTGATGCTCGGGTGGGCAGGTTCGCCTGACATGGGCCAGGTTGTCCCAGTCCATGACCAGCACAAGGTCGAATTTTTCAAAGTCCGCCGCCTGGATCTGGCGCGCCCGCAAGTCCGACAGGTCGTAACCACGCTTGGCCGCGTGCGCCTGTGAGCGCGCATCTGGCGGACTGTTGGGGTGGTAGTTGCTGGTCCCGGCAGAATCAACCGTCACAGCGTCTGACAAACCGTGACCCGAAATCAGGTGCCTGAACACACCATGGGCGGTCGGGCTGCGGCAAATGTTGCCGAGGCAGACAAACAGGACAGAATAATTTTTCATGGGACAGGAGATGCGCTTTTGAAGTTGACGGTATAGCATGCCATACCTTACCCTTTTCAAAGGAACACTTCCATGACAAACAACTCTGCTTTACGCATCGGCGTGCTCGGCTGCGCAAACATTGCCAGGCAATTTGTCCG
The DNA here is from genome assembly GCA_041183605.1 of Pseudomonadota bacterium. Classification (GTDB taxonomy): domain Bacteria; phylum Pseudomonadota; class Gammaproteobacteria; order Burkholderiales; family Burkholderiaceae_C; genus Rhodoferax. Next base: position 31 of record JBEGLK010000252.1, on the reverse strand, counting down.
TGATCTGGACGGCAGCCCAAAGGTCATTGTG
>JBEGLK010000251.1:0-3560 GCA_041183605.1 Pseudomonadota bacterium | reverse complement strand
AAAGTGTGCCAGCGCCTTGGCCAGCACCAGCAGAGCCAGCGGCGTCGTGGAAAGCGCCATCTGCTCCAGTGAGCCGTCGGCGTAATCGGTGGCAAACATGCGTTGCAGCGACAACATGGCGGCCAGCAGGGCGCTGACCCACAACACGCCGGGCGCCATGCGCAGCAACAAGGCAGACTCGGGTCCGACCCCAAGCGGGAACAGGCTGGCGATCACGACAAAAAACACGAGCGGTGTCAGCACCTCGCCTTTTTGCCGCATGCCCAGGGAAATCTCGCGCTTGAGAACTGCCAGCAACACGGAGCCAAGCCCGACGGTTTGGATGTACTTGTTCATGCTGACTGCAACTCCAGCATGTGCGCGGGCACGTTGCCAATCGGCACGCGCTGGTGGCTGGTCAGCACTGCCAGACCGCCATCAGCGAGGTGCCCGGCAATCAGGTCGGCCAGCAGGCCGATGCCCGCTTCGTCCATGGCCACATAAGGTTCATCCAGCACCCACAAACGGGCCGGACTCAAGGCCAGGCGGGACAGGGCAACCCGCCGCTTTTGCCCTTGTGACAGGTGCCGCACCAACTGCTTGTTGCGCCCGCGCAAACCAAACCGGGTCAGCACGGCCTGGGATTGGGCCCTGTCAGGGGCAAAGCCGCCGAGCGCCGTTGTGAAAGCCAGGTTTTCGTCCACTGTCATGGATTCCTGCAAGGCGTTCAGGTGGCCCAGATAACAAAGGTCCTGCCGGTAGGCCTCGCGCTGGGCATGAATGGGTGTGCCGTTCCAGAGGACGTTGCCGGCCTCAATTGACGCCAGGCCGCAGACCATGCGCAACAGGCTGGTTTTCCCGACGCCATTGGCTCCCGTCACGTACAGCCATTGACCTGCTTCCAGTTGGCAATCGACGTCTTTGAAGAGTAGCCGCCCACCCTTGGAACAAGCAAGTTTGGAAAAAGTCAGTGATGGTTCGGAGTTCAAGAGCAGTGCGGTCGAAAAAACACGGACAGATTATGGAATGATGCGTCGAATGGCCATGATGGAAGTGGCCTCAACGGGTGATCACCACTTTTTGGTAAAGACCACCAAAATAGGTCTGCTTGTCAATCTTCAGGTCCTGGCAGTCTGGCGGTAGCCAGTCGACAATCTGGCCGTTCCACAAGTCCATGGCGAAAGGCTCCAGTGTGGTGAGGATAGGTACCATGATGTAACGGAATGGATTCAGTGCCTTGGGTCGGTGGTAATCGACAAACACAATTTTGCCGCCGGGTTTGGTCACACGCATCGCTTCGGCAATGGTTTTGCGGCGCACCTCGGCGGGTTGCTCGTGGAGCAGGAAAAACACCACCACGGCATCATGACTGGCATCATCAAACAGCAGGGCGGACGAGTCCTGTTGCAAGACCGTGACCTGTTTTTGTTGGCCCAGTTTGGCGTGCAGATTGGCGATTTGCACTGGCGCCACGTCAATCACATTCAGATGCGCGTCGGGCGCCAGACGACGTACCATGTGTTCGGTGAAATTGCCATAAACACATGCCACCTGCAGCACATCGCCATGGATGACATCGCCCATTTCTTCCAGCGCCAGATCACGCAGCCGCGAAAAATTGCCCCACAAAATCAGGTTGACCAGCCACTGGCGCTCAAAGACACGCACCGCATTCGGGTGGGTATAGGCCCACCAGTAAGTGGATTCGAGGTATTGCGGAACGGCGACTGGCGCGACGGTGACAGCCGGCTGTGCGACAAGGGGGGGCTCGCTGGAGTTGGTGCTGGCTTTGTTGAAAATCATGATCTGATCAAAAAGTTGGCAGACACCGGTAAAGTGTTTGGGTGCCAGGAGGGGTATTGCATTCAGGCCTGATGCTAACCGAAATGAAACTCCGGCTTGCTGTGGCAATTTTTGGGTTTTTCCTTGTTTTCACTGGGAAAATCATAGGTTTCCAGCGGCAAGCCTGGAACTGCAAACTTGCAATTTATTGATTTAAATCAAAGTTTTGGGCCCGATTTGAGCCGACCGGGCATCAACTGCTAATTCACAGTCGTGGCAGAGGGGTTGAGTCGCTCGGCGGCCCACAGCACTTGTTTGACGACCGCTTCGACGCCAGCACGCTGTTGCTCGAGCAGAAGTCCGCCTTGGGCGTCAAAGGCGCTGCCAGCCTGGCTCAGTGCGAACCGCTGCGGTGCCACCCAACATTGCAGGTTGAGCAGCATCGGCGCCAGATTCATCAACGAGCGCAGGCCACCCAAAGCGCCCGGTGAAGCCGACAACAAGCCCACCACCTTGCCCTGGAAAGACTTGGTACCCTGTTGCCATTTGGGGTCGGCCTTGACCGGGCTCGAGGCCCAGTCCAGGGTGTTTTTCAGCAAGGCGGTATAACTGCCGTTGTATTCCGGCGAGCAGATGATCCAGGCTGGATGTTCGAACAGGATTTCCTTCAGGCGAATCACATCGGGGGGCGTGCCAAGGGCTTCCAGATCGGCGTTGTACAGGGGAATGTCGAGACTGGCGAGTTCCAGCAGCGTGACCTCGGCCCCGGCTTGTTGGGCGAGCCCGGCGGCGACTTTGGCCAGTCGCCGGTTGAAAGACTGGGCGCGGGCGCTGCCAGCAAAAATCAGAAACTTCATGGGGAGTGCCTATTTTTTGAGCACACGTTTGACTGGATGGTGGCGCAGCCGGAAGGCATCGGGCATGCCGGAGCCCAGCAGCGGGCGCAGGTACATGCGGAAAGCGTCGGTGACATCGGTGCCGCTGGCGGTGATGAACTCGTCTTCCATGACACGGGTTTTGCCCGCCACGGCTTCCAATGGCAGCAGCTCGTAGTCCACTGAATAAAAGCCGGTGCGTTTGATGGCCACCGAGCCATCGCACCCGCCCCACATGGCAAATTGCACGGCTTTTTCACCGACCTCGCGGGCTTCGCGCTGGTCCACATCCGACACGCAGCCAATGAATGAGCGCTGCAGATAACCAAAGGTGTCGCCGCGCACACGCTTGATCTTGAGCTTGGCCTTGATTTCCTCGCACAACAAATCGGCCAGCGCGCCGTTGCCCGAGAGTTGCACATTGCCGTGGGCATCGTGTTCCAGGTCTTTGGCCAGCAGGGCGGCAATCGGGGTGCCCGAGGCATCGTGGATGCCTTCGGAGACAGCAATCACACAGCGGCCATGGCGTTCATACATGGACTTCACATCGGCCAGAAACTGTTCCAGCTTGAAAACACGCTCGGGCAGGTAGATCAGGTGCGGGCCGTCATCCGGGAATTTTTTGCCCAGGGCGGACGCTGCGGTCAGGAATCCGGCATGGCGGCCCATGACCACACCCACATAGACGCCGGGCAGGGCGGCATTGTCGAGGTTGGCGCCGGCAAAGGCCTGCGCTACAAAACGTGCCGCCGATGGAAAGCCGGGGGTGTGGTCATTGCCCACCAGGTCGTTGTCAATGGTCTTAGGGATGTGAATGCAGCGCAGGTCGTAGTTGGCCGCCCGCGCCTCCTGGCTGACGATGCGTACCGTGTCGGACGAGTCATTGCCACCAATGTAGAAGAAGTGCCCGATCTGGTGCGCCTG
>JBEGLK010000250.1:0-3560 GCA_041183605.1 Pseudomonadota bacterium | reverse complement strand
AAACCCGAGAGTCCATCAAAAATCTGGCGGCCGTCGATGTCGGTGTAGTAAGAACCGCTGGCGCTGGCCATCATGCGCGGGTGAGCCTTGAAATCGCGGTTGCCGGTGTAGGGCATCCAGTGAGCGTCAAGCCAGGCGGCGTCGGTGCGCGGACGGTTCAGGACTTGGGCGTCGTTGAGTTTCATCGTTTCTCCAAAAGGGCAGGTTGGCGATTTTGAGTGACTCTGTTACTCTTATAAATATTTAACTATCACTACTTGGTTGCAGATTTATGCAAGTAACAACGCGAGCCGCGCTGGGCCAGTTGAGCGACATGGACATCCGCCTGCTGCGGGTCTTCAGGACGGTGGTGGACTGCGGTGGCATGGCGGCGGCCGAGCTGGAGCTCAACATCGGCACCTCCACGGTGAGCCGCCACATCAAGGACCTGGAAACCCGCCTGGGCCTGCGCCTGTGCCGACGCGGCCGGGCCGGTTTTGCGCTGACGCCGGAAGGTGAGCAGATTTATGCCGAAACGTTGCGCCTGCTCGCCGGGGTCGATGCCTTTCGCAGCCGCGTCGACGAGATCCACCAGCGCATGGGCGGCGAGCTGCATATTGCCGTTTTTGACAAGACCGCCAGCAACCCGGCCGCCCACATTGGCGAGGCCATCCGGCGGTTTGTCAGCCAAGCGCCCGACGTGCGCCTGCACCTGCATGTGGCACCGCTGAACGCGATTGAGCGCGGTGTGCTCGATGGCCAGTTTCAGGTCGGCATCATCCCCGGTCACCGCAGCTCGGCCGTGTTGACCTATGACGAGTTATTCACCGAGACCATGTACCTGTATGCCAGTGCCGACCATGCCTTGTTTGACCCGAACGCCGGGCCACAGCCGCAAAGTTGGGAGGCGCTACGCCAACATGCGTTTGCCGGCCTGGGCTACCACTCGCCCAACATGGAACTGAGCCAGCAGGTCAAGCTCGAACGGGCCGCTACTGGCTACGACCAGGAATCGATTGCCACGCTGATCTTGTCCGGGCAATTCCTTGGCTTTCTGCCCGACCACTATGCCGGGCCTTTTGTGCGCGAGGGACGGTTGCATGTGTTGCAACCCCAGACATTCACCTACCACTGCAGCTTTTTCAGCATCGTGCGGACATCGCCGCAACCCGCGCGGGTGACCCAGGCATTTCAAGCCGCCTTGCGCCAGGTGCACCTCCATCCATCACCGGAAATTTCCCCATGAAAATTGAACATGGCCTGCTCGACTGGGGCATCGTGGCAATTTTTGTCACCGTTTACATCGGCATGATTCTGGGCGGCCTGCCGCGCCTGAAGCTCGACCGCTCGGGGGTGGCGCTGCTGGGCGCGATTGGTGTGATTGGCCTGGGCGCCATGAGCACCGAGCAGGCCGCGCGTACAGTGGATTTGCCCACCGTGTTACTGCTGTTTTCGTTCATGGTGGTGTCGGCGCAAATGCGCCTGGGCGGTTTTTACAACGCGGTCACACGCCGGGTGGCCGCGCTGCCGCTGGGGCGCAACGCCCTGCTGGGCGCCATCATTGCCGTGGCCGGCGCCTTGTCGGCCGTATTCTCCAATGACATCATCTGCCTGGCCATGACACCGGTGGTGGCGCAACTGTGCCTGCAGCGACGCCTGAATCCGCTGCCGTTCCTGCTGGGGCTGGCCTGCTCCGCCAACATTGGCTCAGCCGCCACGCTGATCGGCAACCCGCAAAACATGCTGATCGGATCAATGTTGCAGTTGCCTTTTGGCGGCTACGTGCGCGAGGCGCTGCCACCGATGGTGTTGAGCCTGGGCCTGCTCTGGGCTTGGCTGGTCTGGGGGCCGGCCCATGCCGAGGCAACCCTGCCGGACAAGGAACCCGCTTTCAGGTCAGTCGACCTGACCAAGGCGTCTGATCCGATGGAATCCCCACCATTTGATGCCTGGCAAACCGGCAAGGGGCTGGCTGTGGCCAGCGCGCTGCTGCTCGTGTTTTTGTTCACCGACTGGCCACGCGAGGTGGCCGCGCTGGTGGGCGCCGGTGTGTTGCTGCTGAGCCGACGCCTGCACTCTTCAGACGTGATGGGATTCATCGACTGGCAACTGCTGGTGCTTTTTATCGGCCTGTTTGTCGTGAACCACGCCTTCGAGTCCACCGGTCTGGCAGCGCAAGCGGTGGCCTGGCTGGCGATGCAGGGCGTGCAGGTGAGTGATCCCGGCGCCTTGTTTGTCGCAGGGGTCGGCCTGTCCAATCTGGTCTCCAACGTGCCCGCCGTCATGCTGATCCTGCCGCATATTCAAAGTCAGCAGGCTGGTATCACGCTGGCGCTGGTGAGCACGCTGGCCGGCAATTTGCTGCTGGTGGGCTCGATTGCCAACCTGATCGTGGCAGACCTGGCACAAAAATGCGGCGTGACGCTGGACTGGCGCAGCCATGCCCGCGTGGGTGTGCCTGTGACGCTGCTGACCCTTTTGCTGGTGTGGGTCTGGATGCGCTGAACAAATTCAGCGCACGATCAACACCGGCACCTTGCAGCTGGCCAGCACCTTGGTGGCGACCGAGCCCACCATCAGGTTGACGAGGGCGCCATGGCCGTGTGAGCCCATGACCACGAGGTCAAATTTTTCAGCCTCGGCCAGCTTGGCAATCAGCTCACCCGGGTTACCCGCTTTCCAGGCACATTTGACCTTGACACCTTGCCGCTCCAGAAACCTCTGGACCGGATTCATGATGCGCTGGCCTTCGTCCTCATGATATTTGGCGACAACTTCCTTGCCCAGTGCGGCACGCGCCTGGGACGGCAGCACCATCTGGGCGGTGAAAGCGGTGTATTCGTTTTTTGGCGAAAACATTTCGTGGGCAGCCAGATACGCCAGCATCTTTTTGGTGTACGGACTGCCGTCAACGGCGAGAAGAATCTTCATTGGGGACCTCCTTTTGCGAGATCCCACTCTACACGCGCCGAACCGCGGTGTGTTGACACTTGTCAAGAAAGCGGGATGAATGAAGCATCAGCGCTGCTTCATTCACCACGCGAACCGCCTCAGGCCTGCAGGCGCTGCTCCAGCACCGCCTTGGTTTCAATCAGCGCCTTCGGCAGGTGGTAGGACAACTGCTCGAAATGGGCCGCGTGCAACTTGAGTTCTTCGGCCCAGGCGGCCTTGTCAATGCTGGTGACAGTATTGAACTGTTCGGCACTGAATTGCAGGCCGGTCCAGGTCAACTCGTCAAACAGCGGAGCCACGCCAAACATGGTCTCAACACCCTGTGCTTTGCCTTCGATGCGGTCAATCATCCACTTGAGCACACGCATGTTGTCGCCGTAACCGGGCCAGACGAACTTGCCGTCGGCATCCTTGCGGAACCAGTTGACGCAAAAAATCTTGGGCAAGGTGTGGCCGGTGGCTTCGAGCCTCTTTTCCATGTCCAGCCAGTGCTGGAAGTAGTCGCTCATGTTGTAGCCGCAGAACGGCAGCATGGCAAACGGATCGCGGCGCACCACGCCCTGGGCGCCAAAGGCGGCGGCAGTGGTTTCGGAACCCATGGTGGCAGCCATGTAGACGCCTTCCATCCA
>JBEGLK010000249.1:0-3629 GCA_041183605.1 Pseudomonadota bacterium | reverse complement strand
CCTCCTATGTGCACGAAAGCCCCGCGCATCTGAGCGAACAACTGGTTCCCAACATGATGGCCATGTGCCAGGCCCAACGTGACTTTGTCGCACGTCATGGCCTGCGCATGCACCGCACATTGACCGATGCCGAGGCCGCGCACGACGATGGCGGCAATGTAGCGGGCATCTCACGCCATGATGACCGAGCATTACGCCTTGCCGGGCCAAATCGTGGTGGGAACCGACTCACATACCCCCCATATTGGCGCACTGGGTTGCGTGGCTTTTGGTGTTGGCACAAGCGACATGGCAAACGCCTTTGTGACCGGCGCCGTGCGCATGACCTGGCCCGCATCGATCCGGGTGGCGTTACAGGGTCGCTGGCCGGCGGGCGTCAGCGCCAAGGACGTCGTGCTTCATTTGTTGTCCCTGCCCTTTATCCGTGATGGCGGCGGCGTGGGCAAGGTGTTTGAATTTACCGGTGATGGCGTAGCGCAACTCTCGACTGACGAGCGCGCTACCCTCACCAATATGACGGCTGAACTTGGCGGATTGACAGGAATTGTGGCACCCGACGAAGAGACAGTGCGTTTCATTCTGGAACGTCGTGGTCTGGCAGTGCAGTTGGAGGACTGGATGCACAGCGATCCAGGCGCCGCGTATGCCCATGAAATCCGAGTTGATCTCGCTGCCGTGAGTCCCATGGTGGCGCGACCCGGGGACCCGGGCCGTGGCCTGCCCTTGGCACGACTGGAGGAGCGTGTGCATATCGACATCGCTTATGGCGGATCTTGCACCGCAGGCAAGCGTGAAGACTTTGACTGCTACCACGAGGTGCTGGCATGGGGTTTGGCAAACGGTTTGCGCCTACCTGCCCATGTGCAACTCTTTTTGCAATATGGAACCACCGCGGTGCGCGACTATTGTTTGTCCAGGGGTTATGACGCGACCTTTGCCGCATTGGGGGCGCGCATTTTGCAGCCCTCGTGTGGCGCCTGTGCCAACTGTGGCCCGGGATCTTCAACAAATTCCAGCCAGGTGACGGTGAGCGCCATCAATCGCAACTTTCCTGGCCGATCGGGCCCGGGGCAAGTTTGGTTGGCAAGTCCTGCCACGGTCATGGCAAGTGCTTTGGCCGGGGAGTTGATGTCCTGGGAGCAGCTGAGGCAAAAATTCAGCCAATGATGCGCGGCTTGGCCGCGCTGCGAAGCCGCTCCAGGCTTGAGTGTGTCCGGATTATTTTTCTCATGGTCTGAGCCGTTAACATTGGCACCTAATTTCTCAGGAGTTTTGAAGATGGAAATCACAACAGTTGGCATCATTGGCGCGGGCACCATGGGTAACGGCATTGCGCAGGCTTGCGCGGTGGCGGGCATCAAGGTGGTCATGGTCGACATTTCAGAAGCAGCAGTGGCCAAGGGTATTGCCACCGTGTCGGGCAGTCTGGACCGTTTGCTCAAAAAAGAAAAGATCACGGCAGAGGCCAAGGCCGCCACGCTGGCACGCATCCAGGGCAGCACTAGCTACGACGACCTCAAGGGTGCCCAACTGGTGATTGAAGCCGCCACTGAAAATTACGATCTCAAAGTCAAGATCGTCAAGCAGCTTGATGCCTTGCTGGCGCCCGAGGTGATCATCGCCTCCAACACCTCGTCGATTTCGATCACCAAGCTGGCCGCCGTCACCGGTCGCCCCGACCGTTTTATCGGCATGCATTTCTTCAACCCGGTGCCGATGATGGCCTTGGTCGAAATCATTCGCGGCCTGCAAACCAGCGATGCCACCCATGCCGCCGTGCATGCCATGGCCCTGGCCTTGGGCAAGACGCCGATCACCGTCAAGAACGCGCCCGGTTTTGTGGTCAACCGCATTTTGGTGCCCATGATCAATGAAGCTTTTTTTGTGTTGGCCGAGGGGCTGGCATCGCCCGAAGACATCGATGCCGGCATGAAACTGGGTTGTAACCAGCCGATTGGCCCGCTGGCGCTGGCCGACATGGTCGGACTCGACGTCTGTCTGGCTGTGATGGAGGTTTACCTGAGCGAGTTTGGTGACAGCAAGTACCGCGCCTGTCCTTTGCTCAAGGAAATGGTTGCTGCCGGCCGTCTGGGTCGCAAGACCGGTCGCGGCGTTTACCAGTACTGAAGGCTTGTGAGCCGTGCGCGACAATACGGCTCTGTTTTTTTGACTGATGGCCAGGCTTGACCCTGGCCTTGTTTTTTTATATGTCTTTGATCACCCCTACCGAAGTGCGTCCCGCCGCCATGCGTGATGCCAAATCCATCACCGAAATTCGTGCCAGTTCCAGCCAAGCCGCCTTCAAGGCTGTTTTCCCGGGTGAGGCTGTGCCCGTGGGTGGCACGCCTGAGCACACCCTGGTTTACTGGCGCGAAGCCATCGAGTACGGCGAGCCCCAGGTGCTGGTGGCAGTGCAGGGATCGACGGTGGTGGGTTTTGTCGGTTTTGACCGTTCGCGTGATCCTAAAACCCCCAATACCATGGGTGAGATCTGGGCGCTGTATGTTGAGCCCGATCATTGGGGCGAGGGCCTTGGATTGGCCTTGTGGGATGCCGCGCGTGAAGGTTTGATGTTTGAGGGCTGCACCAAGGTCAGCGCCTGGGTCCCCCTGGGTTGCGAGCGTGCCATGCGCTTTTTTGACATGGCCGGCTTCAAACGCGAAATGACCACCATCAAGACCGTGCCCATGGGAAATACCCGGGTCGAGGAAATCCGCTTCAAACGCGACCTGAGCTAATGCTGCTCAGACCTCGCCGCCAAAGTGCTGGCTGAGGCGGTCGATGTATTGCTCTACCAATTTTTCGAATTCCAGCTCGACCACCGGAGCGATCATCGTTTTCATCAGTCCCGGCAAGGGCAGGGTGAGTTCACCCTGGATCTGGAGCTCAAGATGGGTCGATGTCTTCTTGTCCGAGACGCTCCAGGACCCTGACACCAGCGCGTTGCCGTGCCCCTGAACCGGCGTCCATACGATGCTGCCCTTGGCCTTGTTGGACGTGTATCGGGAGGCGTAAATGGTTTGCAGGCTGAGCTGGGCGACCCCAATTTTGGCCATTTCCCAGCGGTAGACACCATCGCCCAGGTCGACCAGTTGTTCTACTTTGGGGAAAAAGCTCGCCGATTTCGGCACATCCGACAGGGTGTCAAAAACCGTGTTGTAGTCAGCCCTGACAGCAAATTCGTAGCCCAGGTCGATGTTGACGGTGATGGTCATGCGCGGAGTTTCCGGAAAAGAATGATGTCTGAGACTGTAAGGATGGAACGTGAATCTGTCAAAACAGAAGACCTACCACCGACAATCCGAGCCTCATTTCCATTTCCAAATTTCAGCGCGCCACCCCTGATCATGACCACCCTGCTTCTTGCCCCCATGGAGGGTTTGCTCGACTTTGTCCTGCGCGACATCCTGACGCGGGTGGGGGGTGTTGACCGTTGTGTGTCGGAGTTCATCCGTGTTACCAGTACGCTTTACCCGGATCGCGTTTTCTTGCGTTACGTGCCGGAACTGCTGCAGGGCTGCAAGACGACTTCTGGGGTGCCGGTGCGGCCTCAGTTGCTGGGCTCTGACGTCGCTTGTCTGGCCGATAACGCGGCGCGCCTGGCTGCCATGGGGGCGGAAGGGATCGAC
>JBEGLK010000248.1:0-3673 GCA_041183605.1 Pseudomonadota bacterium | reverse complement strand
AGCCCTGGTGCAACTGGCCGACACCTACGACCGCATTTACATCGACACGCCACCGGCGCTCAATTTCTTTACCCGGGCCGCACTGATTGGCGCCAGCGGTTGCCTGATTCCTTTTGATTGCGACAGCTTTTCGCGTCAGGCGCTCTATGCGCTGATCGAGAACGTGCAGGAAATACGTGCCGACCACAATCCTGATTTGCAGATTGACGGCATTGTGGTGAACCAGTTCCAGGCCCGGGCCAACCTGCCCCAGCGCATGGTGGCCGAACTCATCGAAGAAGGCCTGCCGGTGCTGCAACCCTACCTGCCGTCGTCGGTGCGCATTCGCGAGTCCCATGAGCGCTCCCTGCCCATGATCCACCTGGATCCGAACCACAAGATCACGCTGGCGTTTGTCGAGTTGCACGACGGACTGCGGGCGTAAGCAAAGGCTTTTGGCTGCTCAAATATCCGCCTTGCGCTGAGTTTTTTTACCCCCAAGAACTTCAAAATCCATTTTCAGAAAACCTTTCCATGAGCACTACCCCTGTTTTACGTTTGGCCCCCAGCATCCTCTCGGCTGACTTTGCCCGTCTGGGCGAAGAAGTGCGTGCCATCGAGGCCGCTGGCTGCGACCTGGTGCACTTTGATGTGATGGACAACCATTACGTGCCCAACCTGACCATCGGGCCCTTGGTCTGTGAAGCGATTCGGCCGCACGTGAGTATCCCGATCGACGTGCATTTGATGGTGGAGCCGGTTGATGCCATCATTCCGCTGTTCGCCAAAGCCGGTGCCAACATCATCACCTTCCATCCTGAGGCCTCAAAGCATGTGGACCGCAGCCTGGCGATGATTCGCGACCTGGGTTGCAAAGCCGGCCTGGTGCTCAACCCGGCCACGCCAGTTGACTGGCTCGACCACGTCATGGACAAACTCGACATGGTTTTGCTGATGAGTGTCAACCCCGGTTTTGGCGGCCAGAAGTTCATTCCCTCGACACTGGCCAAGCTGCGTCAGGTGCGCGCCAAGATCGACGCCCACGTGGCCGCAGGTGGCCAACCGATCTGGCTTGAAGTGGATGGTGGCGTCAAAACCGACAACATCGGCGAAATCGTGGCTGCCGGTGCGGACACCTGCGTGGCCGGCAGTGCGGTGTTTGGCGCGCCTGATGCCGATGGTGGTTACAAGGGTGTGATGCAGGCGCTGCGGCGCGCTGCCCACCCGCAATGACGGAACGTGCTTTTGACCTGATCCTGTTCGACCTGGATGGCACGCTGGTAGAAACCGCGCCCGAAATCCTCGACGCAGTCAACGACACCCTGGGGCAGTTTCAGCTGTCGCAGGTGCGCTTGCAGCAGGTCAGGGACTGGATTGGGCACGGCACGGTGGCGCTGCTGGCGCTGGCACTGGCCGACCGCAGCGGCATGACGCTCGAGGCGGCACGAGCCAGTGACCTGTTGCGCCAGATGGTTCCAGTCTACGACGGCTTTTACCAAAAGCGCTGCGGCACCCGCAGCCGTCTTTACCCTCATGTGCGCGAGACCTTGCAAAGCCTGCGTGCGCAGGGTGTCAAGCTCGCGGTGGTGACCAACAAGGAAGGCCGCTACACCCAGGCGGTGCTGGCTGCCCATCAACTCGGCCCTGTGTTTGACGCGGTCGTTTGTGGCGATACCTTTCCCACCAAAAAACCTGATCCGGCAGGTTTGGTCCATTGCTTGACGCGGTTTGGCATGGCACGGGAGCGCACCCTGTTTGTGGGGGATTCCAGCATCGATGCTGCCACGGCGCGCAACGCGGGGGTGCCAGTTTGGCTGCTGCCTTACGGCTACAACATGGGATTGCCGATTGCCGACTGTGCGCCCGACCGGATGATTTCAGATTTTTCTCAAATTTTGGGTTGAAAATAGCCCCCGAACAAGGAGTGAAGAAACCATGAAAGTTTTACGTTTTGCCGATGTGATTGCCAATGGCCAGGCCAAGGGCAAACGCGTGTTTATCCGTGCCGACCTCAATGTGCCGCAGGACGATGCCGGCAACATCACCGAAGACACCCGCATTCGCGCCAGCGTGCCCTGCATCCAGATGGCACTGGCAGCCGGTGCCGCGGTGATGGTCACCAGCCACCTGGGCCGCCCGACCGAAGGCGCCTTCAAGCCCGAGGATTCCCTGGCCCCGGTGGCCAAACGACTCGGCGAGTTGCTGGGCCGCGAGGTGCCGCTCGTCGCCAACTGGGTCGATGGTGCGGATGTCAAGCCCGGCCAGATCGTGTTGCTGGAAAACTGCCGCGTCAATGTGGGTGAGAAGAAAAACGCACCCGAACTGGCGAAAAAACTCGCCGCCCTGTGTGATGTGTTTGTGCACGATGCTTTTGGCACAGCGCACCGCGCCGAAGGCACGACCTACGGCATTGCCCAGTTTGCGCCGATTGCCTGCGCCGGTCCGCTGCTGGCCGCTGAGATCGATGCCATCAACAAAGCCCTGGCCAACCCCAAGCGTCCGCTGGTGGCGATCGTGGCGGGTTCCAAGGTGTCGAGCAAGCTGACCATTTTGCAGGCGCTGGCCAAAAACGTGGACCAGCTCATTGTGGGCGGCGGCATTGCCAACACCTTCATGCTGGCTGCCGGGCTGAAGATTGGCAAGAGTCTGGCCGAACCCGGTCTGGTGGACGATGCCAAGGCCGTGATCGAGGCCATGAAGGCGCGTGGCGCCGAGGTGCCGATCCCGACCGACGTGGTCACTGCCAAGACTTTTGCCGCCGATGCGGTGGCCACCGTCAAGGCCGCGACCGAGGTAGCCGACGATGACCTGATCCTGGACATCGGCCCGGTGACGGCAGCCAAGTTGGCCGAACAGCTCAAAAAGGCGGGATCGATTGTCTGGAACGGCCCTGTGGGTGTGTTCGAGTTTGCCGCCTTCGAGAACGGCACCAAGGTCATTGCGAAAGCCATTGCCGAGTCGCCGGCCTTCAGCATTGCCGGCGGTGGTGACACACTGGCGGCCATTGCCAAGTACGGCATCGAGAAGGATGTGGGTTATATCTCGACGGGTGGCGGCGCTTTTCTGGAAGTGCTCGAAGGCAAGACCCTGCCGGCCTTCGAGATTCTGCAAAAACGCGCGGCAGCATAAATTTCGGAGCCGTGGTGACCGGTCTGGAGTCCATTGACTGGTCAGCACCCTGGCTGGCGCCGTGGCGTGCCAGGGGCGAGGTGGTGGCGCACAGCGTGTGCGGCGGTTTGACCCAGCCCGAGGCGCTCAACCAGTCGGTCTTGGCGCCGGTTTGTTTTGTGCCACAAAGCGAGTTGCCCGCCGGCCTGGCTTACGAGCAGTACATTTTCGACACCGGGCGAGTGCCGACCCGGGATGGTTTGCACGATTTCTTCAATGGTTTGGTATGGCATGAATTTCCTCTGACCAAGAAACGGTTGAACCTGTTGCAGGCCACACAGATCGAGCGCACCGGGATTCAGCCTGTGCGCGGTCCGGCGCGTGATGGCATCACGGTGTTTGACGAAAATGCGGCCCTGTTACAAGCGCCCGATGCCTTGTGGGACGCGTTGGTGGCCAAGGACTGGTTTCGACTGTTTGGCGACCTGCGACCCTTGTGGCACCAAGCCCATCTGGTCCTGTTTGGTCATGCCTTGATGGAAAAGCTGGTGGCTCCCAGAAAGTCGATCACCGCCCATGTGTACCG
>JBEGLK010000247.1:0-3680 GCA_041183605.1 Pseudomonadota bacterium | reverse complement strand
ACGCACATAATCCTCACTGCGCTCGCGCGGCGGCAGCATGATGGTCGGCTGTTCAAATTCCTGGTATGGCAACTGACTCAGCAGGTGGTGGATGCAATTTAGGCGTGCTTTTTTCTTGTCGTCTGCCTGCACCACCCACCAGGGCGATTCAGGTGTGTGGGTACGCTCGAACATGATTTCTTTTGCTTTGGTGTAGTCCTCCCAGCGCCGCCGTGACTCCATGTCCATCGGACTGAGTTTCCACTGTTTGAGCGGGTCATGAATACGCCCCAAAAATCGCAATTGCTGCTCTTCGTCTGAAATGGAAAACCAGTACTTGATCAAAGTGATGCCAGAGCGCAAAAGCATCTTTTCAAATTCGGGTACCGAGCGAAAGAATTCTTCGTATTGCTCGTCGGAGCAAAAACCCATGACACGCTCGACACCAGCCCGGTTGTACCAGCTGCGGTCAAACAAGACCATTTCACCGGCACCGGGCAGGTGCGCCACATAGCGCTGAAAGTACCACTGGGTTTGCTCCCGCGCATTGGGGGCGGGCAGCGCGGCAACGCGGCAGACCCGCGGGTTCAGGCGCTGCGTGATGCGCTTGATGGTGCCACCTTTGCCAGCGGCATCACGACCTTCAAACAGGATCACAATTTTCTGACCTGTTTTGACCACCCAGTCTTGCAGTTTGACCAATTCACCCTGCAACCGGAACAACTCGCGGAAATACAGTTTTCTGCTGTTTCTGTAGGCCTCGGAATCAACGTCCAGCGTGCTGTCAGGCAGCTCGTCAACATTGCGGTCTTCAAGTTCAAGCTCAAATTCTTCGTCGTAACTATCGGCCAGATCGCGACGGATGCGCTGGACCAGTTTTTCTTCATTCAAATTCAAAGACAACTCCTGAATATGGTGGCGTGACGCTGCAGGTGTCACTTGGCTGCTAATGCATTCACGGCAACTTCGCCCAGTCCTTGCACGACGGCGCTGCTGTCGAGCAGGCGAAGTTTGCTGGCGTAATGCCGGTCAAGTCGCCACTCGTCAAGGATCTCGAGGGCCAGCTCGAAGCGCTTGTCGTCCAGTGCGTAAAGTTGTGCCACCGAGATGTTGGTTTCGCTCTCGAGTGCGAGCACCAGTGCTGAAATGATTTTTGCAGCGTTGTCTTCGGGATTGTTTTCAATCAGTTTGCGGGCTTTTTTGATGGCAAGCATGGGTTTGCTTTCTGAGATTTAGTAACAAATATTTACTTTTCGGAACTAGGATAGCCGACGCCCCCCCGATTTTTGATGTCACTTTGGTGACAAGAACATGAATATTTCAATGATGATTTTCTTGCTGGAAATTGCTGGTTTTGTCATGTGTTTGTCACATTGGTGTCGTAAATTACTTCCTGTAGGGCCGAATATGGTTCAACATCTGATCCATTCAATTTAAGGATTTCCCATGAACAAGCGTTTTTTCAAGTCCATCCTGGCGACCACTGCTGTGTCATTTTTAGGCGCGGTGGCCATGAGCAATGTGGCCAATGCACAGAGCATCACGGGTGCTGGTGCTTCTTTTCCTGCCCCGGTTTATGCCAAATGGGCTGCTGAATACAACAAGGCAACTGGTGTCAAGGTGAACTACCAATCAGTCGGATCCGGCGCCGGCATCAAGCAAATTGATTCCAAGACCGTTGACTTTGGCGCGTCCGACATGCCGCTGACTGACGATGAGTTGAAGACCAAGGGTCAGTTTCAGTTTCCTACAGTGATTGGCGGCACCGTGCCGGTAGTCAACATCAAGGGTATTGCACCGGGTCAATTGAAGCTTGACGGCCAGGTGTTGGGTGATATTTATCTGGGCAAGATCACCAAGTGGAATGACGCTGCCATCAAGGCGTTGAATCCGACGGTTGCGCTGCCAGATGCAGATATCGCGCCGGTACGTCGTGCCGATGGTTCTGGTACCACCTTCAATTTCACCAACTACCTGAGCACCGTTCACGCTGAATGGAAGACCAAGGTAGGGCAGGGTACAGCGGTGAATTGGCCGGTGGGTGCGGGTGGCAAAGGCAATGAAGGTGTTGCCTCGTTCGTCAACCGTTTGCCCAATTCCATTGGTTACGTGGAATATTCCTACGTCAAGCAAAACAAAATGACCTACACCCAGTTGAAAAACAAGGACGGTGTGTTTGTTTCGCCCAGTGAAGAAGCCTTCAAGGCTGCTGCGGCAGGTGCTGACTGGAACAAGTCCTTCTACCAGCTGATCGTTAACCAGCCGGGCAAAGGCACTTGGCCTATCTCAACGGCGACCTTCATCTTGATGCATTTGCAGCAGGACAAGCCAGTACAGGCCACAGAGACTTTCAAGTTCTTTACCTGGGCATTCAAGAATGGCGACAAGCTGGCCTCGGATCTGGATTACGTGCCCCTGCCTGACAGCGTGATCACCACCATCGAGAAATCCTGGGCTAATGTCAAGGACAACGCGGGCAAGCCGGTTGCTTTGAAATAACGTGTGTTTTTGGGGCTGGATTGATCATCAGGAACGCAAGTTATGTCCACTACACTTTCGACCAGAGAGCTCTCGTCAAATTCATCTAATACCTCTGCTGGACGTGCCATGACCCAAGCCACGATTGTCAAACAGGCCCCATCAAGCCCTTGGGCTGACCGCATCTTTGCGTGGCTGGCCAAAGGGGCTGCCCTGTTGACCCTCGGCCTCTTGATTGCCATTCTGACCTCGTTGACGGTCGGTGCCTGGCCGGCCATCAGCAAATATGGCCTGCACTTTTTGGCCACGGCCACATGGGATCCGGTGAAGGAAGAATTTGGTGGCCTGGTGATGATCTACGGCACGCTGATGACTTCGTTGATTGCCTTGCTGATTGCTGTCCCGGTCAGTTTTGGTATCGCGATTTTTCTGACCGAGTTGTCGCCAGCGTGGTTGAAGCGCCCCTTGGGTACGGCCATTGAATTGCTGGCGGCAATTCCGTCGATTGTTTACGGCATGTGGGGTTTGCTGGTGTTCGGGCCGATTCTTTCGACCTATGTTCAGCAGCCGCTACAAGCCATTTTCAAAGGTGTGCCTTATTTGGGTGCCTTGTTCTCTGGCCCGCCTGTCGGCATCGGCATTTTGTCGGCAGGCATTATTTTGGCCATCATGATCATTCCGTTCATTTCGGCCGTCATGCGTGATGTGTTTGAGGTGACGCCGACCTTGCTCAAGGAATCTGCCTATGGGCTGGGTGCGACGACGTGGGAGGTGGTGTCAAAGGTGGTGTTGCCGTTCACTAAAACTGGTGTTATTGGCGGCATCATGTTGGGCCTGGGGCGTGCTATCGGTGAGACCATGGCGGTGACATTCGTTATCGGCAATTTCAACCAGCTCGATTCGCTGAGCCTGTTTCAGGCTGCCAACAGCATCACTTCCGCGCTGGCCAATGAATTTGCCGAAGCCGGAGAAGGGCTGCATCAGGCCTCCTTGATGTATCTCGGCTTGGTCCTGTTTTTTATTACCTTTGTGGTGTTGACCTTGTCAAAGTTGTTGCTGAATCAGCTTAAAAAGAGCGAAGGAGCGAAATCATGACCTCCTCCAACCATGTGGTGTCGGCCGAGGCTTTGGCACAAGTTAGGCAACAGCGTTACACCTCGCGGAAACGTATCAACCAGGTGGCTTTGCTGTTGTCGCTGCTGGCCATGAGCTTTGGTTTGTTC
>JBEGLK010000246.1:0-3713 GCA_041183605.1 Pseudomonadota bacterium | reverse complement strand
GACTGCGGGCACCCATGAAATTGCCCACGTCAGCGTGATGGACGGTGATGACGTGGTGTACATCGCCCGCAACGGATCGACCCGGGCCATGAACACCGGCATCGTGCTGGGCTCGCGGGTGCAGGCCCAGGTGACTGCTGCCGGCATGCTGATGCTGGCCATGCGCGACCCCGAGTGGCTGGAAAACTGGCTGGCCCATCATGAACTCAAGGCCTACACCAGCTACACCATCAACAGCAAGGAACGCCTGCGCACCGAACTGGCGCGCATCCGCCAGCGCGGCTGGGCCATCTCGGAGCAGCAACTGGAGTTGACCTATCGGGGCGTTGCCGTGCCACTGATCGACCGCAAGGGCGATCTGGTCGGCGCGTTGAATGTAACTATGCCGATGGGACACGAAAGCAGCGAAGATGCGGTGTCGCGCGTGTTGCCGGTGTTGCTGGAAACCGCGCGCGCCTTGCGCCATCTGATTTGACAAGCCGGCAAAGGTTACCCTGACCATGCAGCCACACAGCAGGTTTGAACATTTCCAGCGCGACGCCTTGCGCATCGCGCTGAGCCACTACGTCACCATTGGCCTGTCTGCGGCGCTGGGCCTGTTGCTGATTTCGGGCAGCATTCACCTGTTTCTGGGCGAATTTGCCGCAGCCGCGGCTTCGGTCGGGGTGGTTGTGTGTATTCCGCCCGATCAGCCCGCGCCCAAGCGCGGCAAGTTTTGGCAACTGTTGCCGGCCTTCCTGATTGGTTTGCCGCTGTTCTGGGCAACGCAGGTGTTGCACGCCTCACCGATCCTGCTGGGACTGTTGCTGGTGCCCGCCAGCTTCCTGGCCTTTTTGGCCGGTGCCTGGGGAAAACGGGGCTTGCCGATTGCGGTCTCGGTGATGTTTGCCATGGTGTTTTCGATGGCGGTGCCGGACCACGCCAACAGCGCCACCAATCTGGCCACCTGCCTCTATTTCACGCTGGGTGCCGTGTCCTACCTGATCTGGGCCACACTGGCCAACGCCGCACTCAACATGCGATACCGGGTGCAAATGCTGGCTGACACCCTGCTGGCGCTGGCGCGGCTCATGCGTACCCAGGCACGTCAGTTCACGCCCATCGGAACGACGGAGGCGGCTGGCCGAACACCCCTGATCGGTGTGTTGTTGCAACAGCAGGCGACACTCGCCGACCAATTACAAACGGCACGCGACATCTTGCTGGAGTCACCACACACCACACGACGCCAGCAACTGGCGAACATGCTCATGCTGGTGCTGGACATGCGGGATCATCTGCTGGTGTGTGAACTCGACCTCGACACCCTGAAGTCCCAACCTGGTCATGAACCGGCGCTGCATACCTTGCGCGAGGTCATGGAAGCATTGGCCCAAGAGATCGAGACGCTGGCAGATGCCTTGATTGTCGGGCGCACACCAGAGCTGTTTACAAGCCGGCGAACCCAACTGGCGGGCCTGGCGTGGGCCGATGACAACTCGACCAGCCCAGAAAACACGGTCCCCTCGCCGGCCATCCTGGCGCTGGGGATTTCCAGCCGGATCGGCTATATCAACGACGACAGCATACGCATGATCCAGCTGGCGCGCGGCGAACAGGAACCCGATATCAACCTGGTGCGCGCCAATTGGCAACTGTTTGTCAGTCCCACGGTCTGGTCCTGGCAACCGCTGCAGTCGATGTGGCGCTGGAATGCACCCAGCTTGCGCCACGCCATCCGCGCCGCACTGGCCATCGGGACGGCTTACGCGCTGTCACTGGCACTGCCTTGGGGCAGCCACGATTACTGGATCCTGGTGACCATCGTGGTGGTGCTGCGCGGCAGTCTGGCGCAGACACTGGAGCGGCGCAACAGCCGTGCCATCGGCACTTTGATTGGCTGTGTGCTGGCAGGTCTGCTGCTTTTTGCACCGACCCCGCCATGGGTGTTGCTGGTCATCGTGACGCTGGCACAGGCCTTTGCCCATGCTTTTGCCCTCAAGAAGTATCTGGTGACGGCCATCGCCGCCACGATTCTGGGGCTGTTGCAGGTGCACATGCTCAATGCCGGACCCAGCCCGGTGTTTGACGTGGTGGAACGTATGTTTGACACCCTGCTGGGTGTCACGATCGCCTGGGCTTTCAGCTATGTGCTGCCGTCCTGGGAGCGCAACCAGATTGCTGCCCTGGTCAAACGCACACTGGCCGCGCAAGCGCGCCATGCGCGGGTGGCCCTCGGCTTGTGGCAATTGCAAGCCGTGGACAACACACCCGAGGTCCAGTGGCGACTGGCACGGCGCGAGGCCTACGACAGCCTGTCAGCGCTGGTGCAGGCAACACAGCGCTCCCTGTCCGAACCGCGCGCCATGCGGCCCCCGTTACGCGCACTGGCGCGCCTGCTGGCCCACAGTTACCAGTTGCAGGCCCAGCTGACCACCGTGAAAACCATGCTGCTGCAGCGTCGTGGCCGGCTGTCCCATGCACAGATTGATCTGCCGCTCAAGCAAACCGCCGAAAACATCGAAGCCGCACTGACCGGTCAAATCACTCCAATCCAAACCACCGGACCGAGCGACAGTTCAAAGGAATGGACAACGTTGAGCGACCCCTTCGAAGGTGACCTCAGCCCCTGGTTGTTACGCCGACTGCAATTGGCAGACAAACTGGCCCTGCAATTGCGTGCCAATGCAGATCAGGTATTGCTGGAAGTCGCCACACCAACAGGTGGGTAATTAGCTCTCTCCTTGCGCGCCATGATGCCCCTGATTTCGGTCTCAAGCTGCGAAAGAATTTCTTCCAGATTGGCGCGAATGGGTGGCCAGTCCGACGGCTGCAGGGCCGGAATTTCTCGCTCAGCCTGCTCAAACCTGGAAGCGACACCCAAGGCCGCGACAGCCTGGCAACTGCCCTTCATTTTGTGCACCAGTGCACGTAGTGCGGTTCGATCATAGACGTCGGAGTGACGTGCAAAATCGGAACGCCAGGCGACCAATTGCCCCAGAAAAGCAGAGGCCACATAGTCGAAAACGGCCAATTCACCCATGATTTGGCGTACCCGTTTCAAATCGACCAGATCAAACACGGAACGCTCGCTGTGCAGAAGACCGGAACACCGGTGATGCCGATTTCAGGCCGGCACCAGCTGGCGCCGACGCATTTGCAGGTGCGCTTCGGTAAAACCCCTGATACGCGACATATCCAGAGGTTTGGCGAAAAAGAGCACATCTGCTGGCAAGCCACCCTTTGCCGAAATTTCAGACTCTTGCAAACCTGAAATGGCGATCAGCGACATGTGCCTGAATTCGCTTCTCGAGGTCACCAGATTGATCAGCTTGAAGCCATCGAAGGGTTGCATGTTCAGGTCGGTGATGAGAATGTCAGGCCGAACACGCTCGAGTTGCAAAACAGCATCCAAGCCGTCGGACGCGACCAAAATCACGATCTCCGGACCACAGACTTTCAAGGTGGACTCAAGCAAGGCCACTGTTGCAGCGTCATCTTCAACAATCAGGACCGTCAACGGCGCTGAGTTCGAATTCACATCCCGCAAGGAAAAACCAGAATCATCAGGTCGGCGGCGCTGCAAGGTCGCGGCATGCTGCGAGGATGATGTTGATGCAGGCACCTTCATCATCAGCGAACTGCGCAAGATGCGCCGATGACCACCCATGGTCTTGACGGCTACCACCACGCCGGCATCCACCAATTTTTGCATCGAGGTTCTCGACAAGGAC